>CAXTVG010000045.1:0-11402 GCA_964247505.1 uncultured Acidobacteriaceae bacterium | reverse complement strand
ACCGCGGCCAGCGCCGCATGACCGCCCGCCTCACCCTCGGCGAAGCCGGCCAGCAACAAGAACAAGCCTGAGCACCCGCATCGGACCGGACCGGAGCGGTACACTGGCGTGGAGGATTTCCGCATGGCAACGACGGCCTTAGTTTCAGTGGAAGAGTACCTCCGGACCTCGTATGAGCCGGACGCCGAGTACGTCGATGGAATGATCGAGGAGCGCAATGTGGGCGAAGATCAGCATTCCGAATGGCAGGCTACGCTTGTGTCCTTCTTCCGGAACCGCAGGCGCGAGTGGAACATCCGTGTGCGCCCCGAACTGCGGACCAAAACCAGCGAGCGCCGCTACCGAGTCCCCGACATCGCCATCCTCGACGCCGCACTCCCGCGCGAACCGATCGCCACAGCCCCGCCTCTGATCGCCATCGAAATCCTCAGCCCCGAAGACCGCCTGTCCCGCCTCAAGAGCCGGCTCGCCGACTTCGCCGGCATGGGCGTCCCCGCCATCTACCTCATTGACCCCGCCGACAACAGCCTTCTCCGCTTCAAAGCCGGAGCCCTCGAAAATGCCGCAGCAATCCAGCTCCGGGAGCTCACCATTCCCTTCGAGGACATCCTCGCCGACCTCGACTGAGCCGCCAACTGCGAAAGCGTGTTCCCGATACAACTATCGGCGGGGGCGATCTGGAGGGAATGCGCGGCCAGCCTCCAGCGTGATAGCGGTCTTGGTTCAGCATAGGCAAGTTAGCCGCCGATCTCTTCCCTTTTTAGGGGTGAGGGTTCAGTCCGCCGGAGATCAGGTTTCTAATTTGGTGTCGGCTTGCTCACTTCGTCGATGACGATTGTGTCGATGGGGGCTCTGCCGGCTTTTAGTTGTAAGCCGAGCGACTTCATGCCTTCCAAAGTGGCGTTGGTGATGTCTGCATTTCGTTCATCCGGAGCGTTCACGTGGAAGTCGTAAGCTCCAGGCAAGCCGGTCTGGTCGACGACAGTGCGCTCCAAAATGTCACTGAGCCGGTGGGCTGTGTAGGTCATCGGGGTATTGACACCTTCTATCTCGCCGCTTTCTTCGTCACCGAAATAGCGTTTCACGCTCATAAAGGCTCTAGCTGTTGGGTCTTTCGGAGGATTCAGCTTCAATGGTTTGCCGCTGCGCCGGAGAAAAAGGACTGTCTGCTCGACCTTTTCAATGTGATATCTAAATTTGAACCGATCACGAAGGAGTGCTTGCAGCATAAGGCGTTGGTCCTCGGTCGTTGGGGAGTTCATGCCGGGCGGGTTATATCGGCGAGAAGGCGAGTCGTCGGGCGGCAGAGCATCGATATCAAATGGAATCTTCTTCGCCCATTCCGGCGCTCCGGAGATCCGGGATTGTGGAGCATTGAAAGCATCCATTGCGAGACACAGGACTGTGCAGTTCCCGGCCAGCACTCGCCCGCCCGGCTTCACGTAAACCCCTAAGTAGTCGACTGAAGCAGGTTTGATCGTTGCAACCTCGAACTCGGGAAGCGGAGTGTTCGGTGGCGGAAGCAAAAGCGTCTGGGCGTGGAGAGACAACACTGTGCCCACGATCAGGAGAGCGTACAGGAGAAGGCGCATTCTCAACATCATTGTAGTTTTCCAATCCTTTCAGACTGCTCGCTGCCTAGATAAGGTGTTGTTGAAGCGTGAGCAAAGTAGCGTACGCTAAGACGCAACGCGCTTCACCACCGGCTTGCCGCTCGTTACCCGCACCACTTCCGCCGGATCGCCCTCCACCAAGCTCACCTCGGTTGCAATCGGGCCGCCCTGCGGCTCATCCAGCGCGTACACGTGCTATCCCGGATCGATCACGCCCGCAACCGTCACCGCGAACTGCGCCCCCGGCTTTACCGCCCCGTGAGGCGCTGCCGTAACCCGCCACGCGCTTGCCTGAGTCCGCGACTTCGCGTCCGATGCAGGTTGAAGCGTAGCTGCAAAGCCCGGAATCGCCGCGAACGCAAGCATGAACGCTCCGGGTCGCAAACGCCCGCTTTCACCTGGGTTGTTCATCCCGCTTATTTGCTCGACTTATATCGTCATACAATTCTCCTCACCTCGTCAGGAATCTCACGCATAGCAATTTGTGGTCGCCCAACCATTCCTGTTCGGGCGTTAAGTATCCACCCTCAACCCGATGCAAAGCAGCGGGCTCTTTGCTCCGAGTCGGCACGGCTCGGGATGGACAGGCCACAAGCGAAGGCCGCCCCCGAAGGGCCGACCTGCGGCTGCTCTGAGCATGGCAACTCTTGCTGCGCCGCACTGACCGTTCCGCCTGACCAATCCTGCAAGGAGATATTTACTCCAGCCGATTTGACAGCTTGGAAGCAGATGCTCGCGTGTCCGTTGTAGGCCACTGCCAAGTGCGAAGGGTCTGCCCACTCATGGTCAGACCGATACCGGTTTGGGAACCTGGACCGCCATGGAGCAACTCTAGAGGCTGCTCTTAACTTTGCATCCAGGTAGCCACTTTGCGGCAGGCGGAGCGTGGTCCAGCATGGCTGGATGGCGCGCAAGGTTGGCTACCCGAGCGATGTGACGGATGAGGAGTGGCAGTTCGTGCTGCCGTATCTGCTGTTATGCCGCGAGGACAGCCCGCAAAGGGAGCACGATTTGCGGGCCGTGTTCAACGGGGTGCGCTACATCGCCAAAACCGGCTCGCCATGGCGCTGGATGCCGAATGACCTGCCTCCGTGGCACGCGGCTTACCGGCAGATGCGGCGCTGGTTGGACGCGGGCTGCTTCGAGCTGCTGGTCGAGCCTCCCCGCTCGCTCCTGCGCGAGTGGGCGGGCAGAAAAGGCCAGCCGCCGGCGGTGGTGATTGACAGCCGAACTCTCCAGTCCACGCCCGAGTCCGGCGCCCGCGCGGGGTGGGACGGCGCGAAGCGTCGCAAGGGCTCGAAGGTTCACATCGCGGTCCATACCCTGGGGCACCTGCTCGCGCTCAAGGTCGCTGCAGCCGGCGAGGGCGACCGCGCGCAGGTCGCGGCGCTCGCCGAGCAGGTGCAGGAGGTGACGGGCGGCACGGTCGAGCTGGCCTATGTCGACCAGGGCTACACCGGACCGGCCACGGCCGAGGCTGCCGGGCAGCACGGCTGGAAGTGGTGAAGCACCCGGCGGCCAAGCGCGCCTTCGTGCTGCTGCCCCGCCGATGGGTGGTCGAACGCTCCTTCGCCTGGGCGGCCCGGTTCCGCCGCCTCGCGCGGGACTACGAACGGCTCGAAACCACCCTCAAGGGCCTCCACCTGCTCACCTTTGCCTGCCTCATGCTTCGCAACCTGGCCAAGACACTCGCGTGAAGTTAAGTACAGGCTCTAGTGCTGCCACTCCCCTGATTCCCGTAGCCATTTCCGTTACCTGGGCCCAAGCCAACTCCGCCGCTGTTGCAGAAGACCAAGGTGCTACAAGGGCGGGACGGTGGGGGTGACTGGGAGGACAAAGAAACCCAAACGGGCACTCGTCACTGATTCCGTCCGGATAGTCGCCATGCGAGCCGAAGCGAAGATGGACAGCAGCCATTCAGTCCCCGCCCGCTTTTTCCGCGCTTGCCGCAAACCCCGCCCGAAAAGCATTCGCCCGCGCAAAAGTCTCCCGCAGCGCGGGCCCGCGCAGGTTCTCGCGCAAGTGCGCCAGCTCCTGCTCCAGCCGCAGCAGCGCCGCCGCGATCGCCTGTTCATTCGCCATCGCGACATCCCGCCACATCGAGTAAGGGCTCGCCCCCAGGCGCGTCATTTCCCGCAGCGCGCGGCCGCCGATCCCGTACAGCTCCCCAGCGCCGGACCCGCTGCCCGTGAAACCCTGCTCCAACATCGCCGCGAACGCTGAGGCCATCATCTGCGGAAGATGGCTTGCCGCAGCGCAAATTGCGTCATGCTCGTCCGGCGCCAGCGTCAGGGTCTGTGCCCCAAACCGCTCCACCCACCCCAGCCACTCAGACGTATACGGGTGATCCGGCAGCGTGACCGGCTCCGCAGCGGAAATCCCGGTAAACAGCCAAGTCGCGCCCCGAAACAGCCCCGCTTCCGCCTCCCCGGCACCCGAGGTTTCCTTGCCTGCCATCGGATGTCCCGGAAGCCACGCCGCCCGGCCATCGCGGTTGTAAAGCGCCCCGGCGCGCTCCAGCAAAAATCCCTTCACGCTCCCGACATCCGTCACCAGCTGCGACATGGCCAGCACCGGTGCCAGCTGCTCCAACCAGTCCGCGATCGTAAACACGGGCCCGGCCAGCACAATCACATCCGCCGCCAGCGCGCACACGAAAGGGTCGTGGTCCGCGTCGCCCGCTACCGGAGGATCAACCGCCCCCAGTCGCCGCGCCTGCGCCAGCATCGCCGCATCCGGATCCCAGCCTAAAATCGCCCCGTTGAAGCCCGCCTCGCGCAGCGCCAAGCCGACCGACCCTCCAATCAGCCCGGTCCCCAGTATTGCAATCCGGCGTATCCCGGTTCCCAGCCGCTCCGCCACACGCCTGTTCAGCTCCGTGTGCATCCCCGCTCCCCTTCCGCCGGCTCGCTCAACTCGAAACTATGCCGGTCTATCCCGCCATTCTCCGACCCAACGCGGGCACCATCGCCCGCAGCTCACGCATCAGCCTCTCCAACTGCTCCGGAAACAAGGTCTGCGCCCCGTCTGAAACAGCCCTTTCCGGATTCGGGTTCACCTCCACAATCAACCCATCCGCCCCCGCCTCCACCGCCGCCCGCGCCATTGCCGGCACCAGATCCCGCCGCCCGCACCCGTGCGACGGATCGCCCAGAATCGGCAGATGCGACAGCTTCTTCACCACCGGAATTGCCGAAATATCCATCGTGTTGCGCGTATACGTTTCAAATGTTTTAATCCCCCGCTCGCACAACATCACGTCATAGTTCCCGCCCGAAAGCACGTACTCGCTCGCGAGCAGCAGTTCTTCCACCGTCGCCGCCGGACCGCGTTTCAGCAGCACCGGCTTGCGCACCAGCCCCAGTTCGCGGAGCAGGTTGAAGTTCTGCATATTGCGCGCACCTACTTGATAACAGTCAATGAAGGGCAGCATGGGCTCAATCTGCGAAATCTCCATGACTTCGGTAATGATCAGCAGTCCCGTTTTGTCACCGGCTTCCCGTAATAGCTTCAGCCCGTCCAACCCCATCCCCTGAAAGGAGTACGGCGACGACCTCGGTTTGAACGCTCCCCCGCGCAGGAACTGCGCCCCGGCCGCTTTGACAACTGCGGCGGAGGCGAAAATCTGCTCCCGGCTTTCCACCGCGCACGGGCCCCCCATCACAACGACCTCTTCGCCGCCGACCGAAACGCCGTTCGGAAACCGCACAATCGTGCCATCCGGCGCAAAGTTCCGCCCCGCCAGCTTGTACGGAGACGAAATCCGGTACGCCTCCGCAACGCCGTCCAGCACTTCATACTCCGCCACGTCGAACGAGTCCGGGCGGCCCACGCCCGCCAAGATGGTCTGGACCGCGCCCGTTGTCCGGTGCACTTTGAAGCCATCCTCAACCAGCCGCTCGACTACGTGCTCAATTTGAGCGGCGCTCGCGCCTTCCCGCATCGCCACGATCATCGCGCCTCCTCCTGCTTTGCCGCCCGCGCCCGCTCGCTCGCGAGCTCGTCCTGCTGCAGTGCCCGCATTACGTCGATCAACCGCTCATAGATGTGGGTCAGCTCAATGTCCGGCAGCGGACCTTGGTTCGCCGCGCGGACGTTGGCAAAAATTACGGCTTCGCGATTGGGCTCGTACACAGGCAGCGTGCTCGACTTTTTCAAGCGACCGATCGCCTGCGCCGCCCGCGCCCGTTCTGAAATCAGCGCAACGATCTGACGATCCAGTTCGTCGATCCTTACTCGCCAGTCAGCAATGTCCATTCAGTAATTCCTCGCACAGGAGTGGGAATGGTGCGCAAAGGAGCCGCAGCAAAACGGAGCGGCTTACCAGCGGGCCTGCGCCCCGGCGGGGCGCAGGCCCTCGATAAATCGCGCCACAGCCTTTGGCGCGATTTCACGGCTGCTCGCCTCGATCAGCGACACCAGCGCCGACCCAATCACAGCCGCATCCGCGAACCGGCCCACCTGCTCCAGATGCTCCGCTTTTGAAATCCCGAAACCGACCGCAATGGGTAGGTCAGTGTAGCGGCGAAGGCGTTCGCACAGCTGCTGCGCATCGGCGGTCATCGACTGCTGCGCCCCCGTAATGCCCACGCGCGAAATTGCATAGACAAACCCGCGCGAAACCTCGGCAATCCGCTGCAAACGTGCATCCGGGCTGGTCGGCGCGGCCAGAAAAATAGGCGCAAGCCCATACTGGTCTGCCAGCCGGAGATACTCGTCCGCTTCTTCCACGATCATGTCGGTCAACAACACCCCATCCACGCCCGCCCGTGCGGCGTCGGCGCAAAACCGCTCCATCCCGTACCGGACGACCGGATTCAGGTAAGAGAAAATCACCAGTCCAGCCTCAGGACGTGCGTCCCGCAGCTCACGCGCCAGATCGAGGACGTCCGCCAGTCGTATGCCGCGTCCGACCGCGCGCTCGCTCGCCCGCTGAATTACTGGCCCATCCGCCACCGGATCGGAAAACGGGACGCCTAATTCCAATGCATCTACGCCGGCGTCGAGCGCAGCCAAGGCAATGGCGCGTGTTGTCGCAAGGTCCGGGTCCCCAGCCGTCAAATACGCTACGATTCCGGGTTTATGGTCGAAACGAATCGGCATCACGCTCCTTGAAGTTTCAGCTCGCGCGTGAGAATTCCCAAGTCCTTGTCGCCGCGGCCGGAAAGATTGACCAAAAGAATGTCATGCGGGCTCATGCCTGGCGCGATCCGCATGGCCTCGGCCAGGGCGTGCGCGCTTTCAAGCGCCGGGATGATGCCTTCAGTCCGGGACAGCGCTACCGTCGCCTTCAGCGCCGCATCGTCGCTCGCATCCACATATTCGGCACGGCCCGCGTCGTGCAGCGCAGCATGCTCGGGGCCGATGGATGGGTAGTCGAGGCCGGCGGAAACCGAATGCGTCGGCACGACCTGCCCTGCCTCGTCCTGCAGCACGTAGGAGTAGGTCCCCTGAAGCACCCCCGGCACACCGCCGCCACCGCGGGGCCGCATCCGCGCCGCGTGCTCGCCCAATCCGTTCCCGCGCCCGCCCGCCTCCACACCGATCAGCCGGACGTTTTCGTCTGGAAGAAATTCGTAAAACGCACCGATCGCGTTCGACCCGCCGCCCACGCAGGCCACCACCGCAGAGGGCAAACGCCCTTCGCGCTCCAGCATCTGCCTCCGCGCCTCCTTACCAATCACCCGATGGAAATCGCGCACCATGGTCGGGTAGGGATGCGCGCCCAGCACACTGCCCAGCAGGTAATGCGTTGTGCGTACATTGGTGACCCAGTCGCGCATGGCTTCGTTGATCGCGTCCTTGAGCGTTTTCTGCCCGGAAGCTACCCCGCGCACCTCGGCCCCCAGCAGGCGCATGCGGTACACGTTCAGCTCCTGCCGCCGCATGTCCTCCTCGCCCATGTAGATCACGCATTCCATCCCAAACAGCGCGCACACGGTCGCGGTTGCCACGCCATGCTGGCCTGCGCCGGTTTCCGCAATGATGCGCTGCTTCCCCATGCGCCGGGCGAGCAGGCCTTGGCCGATGCAGTTGTTGATCTTGTGCGCGCCGGTGTGGAGCAGGTCCTCGCGCTTGAGGTACATGCGCGCGCCGCCAAGCTCCTCGCTCATTCTCCGGGCGAAGTACAAGGGCGTCGGCCGCCCGGCGTAGTTCTCGAGCAGACCGTCGAGCTCCGCGCTGAATGCCGGGTCGGCCTGCGCCGCGGCGTAAGCGGCTTCGAGTTCCTCGAGCGCCGCCATGAGCGTTTCCGGGACGTACCGGCCGCCATAGGCTCCAAACCGGCCCGGAATACATTTTTGCTCCTCATTCACAAGTGCCGCCACCGCTGTACTCATGCGCTCGCCTCGTTCCCCTAGGGTACGCCGGAGAGCGGGTTTGCTCAATTGCACCCCTTCTCCGGCTTCACCGTACGGAGCTCTGGCGGCTTGGAAAGAATGCCGCTACTTCAGATAGTCAAGCAGCGTCTGAGGGAGGACTTTAGCGGCTGCGGCCAGCACGGCGGAATTGCGCGCTTCGGCTTGGGCCAGGTTTTCAGCCGCGGTTGCATAATCGATGCCGACCAGGTTACTTGCCTGTGCGGTCAAGGTAATCTTCTCCTGCCCGAGGAAGGCTTCCTGCGCGTTCAGCTGGTTGATGCTGTTGCCGTAAACACTATGCTGGGCGGAAAGGTAGTTCAGCGCGGAACTCACCGCAGCCGTAGCCGTCCCGATGTCGGCAGATGAGCCGCTCTGCAGCGCGGTAGCGAGCTGGCCGAGCGAGCCGAGCACGCTAGCGCTTGCGTTCGTAAAGAGCTGGTCTCCCGGCACATTCACCTGCACCTGAAGATTGTCGCCCACCTGCACCTGATTCACCCCGCTGTCGCCCTGATAAGCGTAGCCTCCCGAACCATTCGGGACAAAAGCGGCGGTGGTTTGTGCAGTACCCGCAAACACGGCGACCCCCGCGTAAGTGGTGTTGGCATACGACACGATACTCGCGAGAATACCTTGCACCTGTGCGGCAATGGTTTGACGGTTGGCCGCCGTATTGGTGCCGTTTGCGCCCTCCGTACCCAGCGATACCGCCTGCGTCAGAAGCGTATTCATTTGGCTCAGGACAGCATCCGCGGTCTGCACCTGCCCCTGCGCCGCGCTGGCGTTTTTGGTGTACTGATCTCCGTTGCCGCTTTGCTCTAGATTCTGCACCATGAGGGCGGAGGCTGTTGGGTCGTCCCCGGGCACGCTGACTCGCTGGCCCGTGGACACCTGCTGCAGCGCCGTTTGGAGCGCCGCTTCGCTTCCCTGGATGCCGGCGAGGATATTGGGTTCCAAATTGGAAGAAACGCGCATTCGAGTCAGCCTCCGCTGGATGCCATGTTGATGGTGGTGGTAAATAAGGAACGAATGGTCGTGACCACTTCAGCAGCGGCCTGGTAAGCCTGCTGAAAACGAATCAAGTTAGACGACTCCTCATCAATGGAAACGCCGGAAACCGCGCTTTGTTGATTTTGAAGCTGCGTCAGGCTGGAACCGAGCGCAGAAGCTTGCGTGCTCGCGTCCGACGACGCATTCCCAACGGAATCGACAAGAGCCGCATAGGCTCCGGTTGGACTCAGTCCTCCGGAAGATGCGGCGTCCTGAACGGCAGTCAGGGCCGGCAGATTTCCATTGCTTCCGGCAGAACCGTTGGAGCTTACGGCAAGAGCGCTGCCGTCGGTCGTGCTGAGCCCGATCGCCGCGGCGGACCCGCTCACAGTGCCGGGTACGGTAAAGAGCGCCGCGCCCGGAGCGCCGGTCAGATCGTAGCCGCTCCGCTGCGCCGCATTGAAGGCCGTCGCGAAGCCATTCGCAAGCGTGTCGAGCTGCGACAGGAAGCTCGGAATGGCCGTGTCGCGAACCTGCAGGGCTCCGCCGAGATCGCCGCCCGTAAGCGAGGCCGTAATGTTTCTCCCCAGGCTATCGCTGACCTGTGTCAATCCATTGCCGCCGGGAGCCGTAGACAGGGCGAAGCTGCGATTGGAAACTACAAGCGGCGTGCCATTTCCAGCCGTAACGGTGTCTCCCTCTGGGGTGCTCGTTAGGGAGATACCGGTCAAGCCGGCCAACTGCTGCTCTAGTTGCGTTCTTTGGTCTATAAGACTTCCCGCATTTCGCTGCCCGGCCGCCGCGATCTGCGGGTTAAGCGCTGCAATCTGCTGCGCCAACGCATTGATCTGGCCGACGTCGCCGGAGACCTGCGTATTCAGGCTCGATTGCGCGGAAGTCAGACCGGCGCTGGTTGCGTGAAACTGGTTTACGAGATCTTCGGCGTTTCCGATAGCGGTCTGCCGGGCCGCGGCGTTCGAGGGCGTCGAGGAAAGCGCCGACAAGCTCGTGAAAAAAGCCGACAGACTGGAACCGACGGTCCCGGTCGATCCCGAAAAGTACGTTTCAAGCGACGAAAGCACCCCGCTTTGCGCGGAAGCCGCGGACTGCGAAGAGGTCTGCTGCTGAATCCGTAGATCGAGCAGCTGATCGCGAACGCTCGTGACACTGTCCACACTCACGCCATTGCCGAGCGCTACGTTGCCTACAGTGGTCGACCCGGCGGACGACAGGTTCACAATTTCGCGGCTGTAGCCCGGCGTGTTCGCATTCGCAATGTTGTTGTCCACGGTTTCGATCGACGCTTCCTGCGCCGCCAATGCGCCGGCCGCGATCGAAAGCGACGTATTCAGTCCACCCATCTCAGACCTCCCTCAAACTTCCCATGACCACTCTTGCCGGCCGGATCTTCCACTTGAACCTGCCGCAACCTCGGAACGCTGGCCGTAAAGCGCTTCCAGCATCTGCATAGATCTGCCAGAGTGCTCAAGGAGCCCCGCGTACTCTCGTGCAATCCGAGACAGGTCGCGAGCCGCCTGCTCAAATCGAGTCCCGCTCACCCATTCCCGCGGTGCAAGCAACGGATCGCACCCCAGAAGAGCTGCCCGCAGCCCCGCACTGCCCTCCACCTGCCGCAGCACGCTCGCCTCAAGCGCGGAAATATCGTTTGCGGCGATCGCCCGGATTGCAAGCCTGAATTCGCCGCCGAGAGCTTCCATGCGGTCGAGACAGTCCTGTTTTACGCGCTCTGGCGTTTGTTGTTCCGCTGCGCTCCCCATCGTTCCGCAAACCTCAATTCGTTATGCGCCTTCGCCTATAATCGCGTCCGCAATGAGCCCGGGGTCCACGTTGTAAGCCGCGCTCGTGACGGCCTGCCGCAATGCTTGTACCTTGGCCACCCTGGCTTCCGCACTGGCAAGCGCCTGCGATGCCAGCGAAGGGGCTTGCAGGCTTTGCGGCGAAAGCGAAGCCCTGTCCTCTGGAACCCCATAGGCGCTGCTGGCACCCGAAGCCGCAACTGGCCTGGTGCCCATTCCCTTGCCCGCTTCCAATCCCGCTACATCCGCCGCTCCTGTAAGGTCGATCCGCATCCTGCCCTCCTTCAATGGAACGAGTGCCATATCGGCACTATTCCCATTTCTGTTCAGGCCATGACGCAAGATTTTTTATAAATGCACTATTTTTTTTGCAATAAGCTTAATTCTGACGCTGTTTGCCCGCCGGAACGGGCCACCGCCGCCGTCTCGAGATGCTCCACAATCATTTTTCCAATCCCGATCCCGCCCGAACCCGCGAGAGTTCCGGCAAGCTGCTGCATCGCCATTCCCATAAACTGCGACCCTCCGCCGTCCCCCTCGTCATCGTCGCCCCCGGGCGCTGCCGCAAAGCTTTCTTCCGCTCCCTGGAGCCAGCTCCCCAGCAGAATCGATTCGAAGTCTTTCCC
>CAXTVG010000044.1:9757-11442 GCA_964247505.1 uncultured Acidobacteriaceae bacterium | reverse complement strand
ATCGCCTTCTGGTGGCAGTGCCCGTGGACCAGCGCTTTTCCGCCCACTTGCGGCGGTTTGTAACCCACATTTTCCAAAAATTCGGCGAACAGGACGACCTGCTTTTGGAGCTTTTGCGCGGCTTCGTCCTTTGGAAACAGGTTGGTGAGCTCGTCGCGGAAAACAGCGCCGCAGCTCGGCTCCAGGCACACGATCGGCGTTCCCGCGGCGATATCGTCCTTTAACGCGTCGAGAATCGTACGCAGGTAGCGCTTGGCCTGGTCGAGCATGCCGAAGTCATACAGCGGGCGCCCGCAGCACAGGTGCTGCTGCGGCACGCGCACATGGAAGCCTGCGTCTTCAAGCACAGTCACGGCGGCCCGCGCGGTGTGCGGGAAGAAGTAGTTATTGAAAGTATCGGCCCACAGGATTATCTCGCCACGCGCGCCTCTGGCACTTTTGCCGCGCCCGGCGAACCACTGCTTAAAGCTCTTCGCGGGAAACGCGGGCATGTCCCGGTGCGCTGTGACTCCCGCGACTTTCTTCGCAATGGTAGACAGCCCAGGCGTTTGCGTCACGAAGTTCGCAAGCCCCGGCACACGCGAGCCCAGCGCGGCCCACTTATCGATCAAGCCCATGGAGTACGCGGCAGCCGGGCGCAGGCGGCCCTCGTAGTAGTGGGCCAGGAACTCCGCTTTGTAGGTCGCGAGGTCCACGCTTACCGGGCAGTCGCCCTTGCAACCCTTGCAGGCCAGGCATAGGTCCAGCGCGTCGTGGATGTGCTCGTCGCGCCAGCCGTCATGCAGCACGTCCCCGCGCAGCATCTCCCACAACATGCGCGCGCGGCCCCGGGTGGAGTGCTGTTCCTCGCGCGTGACCTGGAAGCTGGGGCACATGGTCCCGGCGTCCACGCCCCGGCACTTGCCCACGCCGAAGCAGCGCCCGGTCGCTTCGGCCAGGCTGCCGTGGTCGTCGGGAAACTGAAAGATGGTCAACGGATTTTTGGGCTTGTAATCGGGGCCGGTGCGCAGGTTTGAGTCGAGCGGGTACGGGTCGACGACCTTGCCCGGGTTCATCTTGTTGCCTGGGTCCCACACTTGCTTGAACTCGGCAAATGCCTTGACTAGGCGGTCGCCAAACATAATCGGCAGCAACTCCGCCCGGGACTGGCCGTCGCCGTGCTCGCCCGAGAGCGAGCCGCCATAGCGCACGACCAGGTGCGCGGCCTCGGTGACAAACTCGCGATAGCGGCGCACGCCCCCATCCGTGCTCAGGTCGAAATCCATGCGGGTGTGCAGGCAGCCCTGGCCGAAGTGCCCGTACAGCACAACCGTGTACTTATATTTTTCCAGCAGCTTATAGAACTCGCGCAGGTACGCGCCCAGCTTCTCGGGCGGCACGGCCGCGTCTTCCCACCCTTCATAGGTGGGGGGCAGCTTGCCGGGAACCTGAGTCGCGCCCAGGCCGGCCTCGCGCACCTTCATCGCATTGTCCTGGTCGCGGCGGTTTTCAAGCAGCCGCATCCCCACCTGAGCGCGGTCGTGCTTTTGCGCCCACTGCTGCGCTTTGCGGCCTTTCTCAACGGCCTCTTCGGGGCTTTCCCCGCCGAACTCCACCAGCAGCCACGCATCGCCCTCGGGGTACAGGTCGAGCCCCTGGAAGTGCTTGCCCTTGAGCCGCTCGTTGTCGATGACCTTGCGCTGGAA
>CAXTVG010000044.1:0-9657 GCA_964247505.1 uncultured Acidobacteriaceae bacterium | reverse complement strand
CCGCCCATCACCGAGTGCGCGCCGCAGGAGTTGTTGCCGATCATGCCGCCGAGGGTGCAGTAGGCGTGGGTCGCCGGGTCGGGCGCGAAGGTCAGGCCATGCTCCTCGGCGGCATTGCGCAGGTGGTCGTTGATGAGCCCCGGCTCCACCCAGGCGTACTTGTCGTCAAAGTTCAGCTCGAGAATCGTGTTGAGGTACTTCGAGAAATCGATCACCACCGCGACATTGCAGGTTTGCCCGGCGAGACTGGTGCCCGCACCCCGGCCCAGGATGGGGATGCCGTACTTCCGGCAAAGAGCCACCGTGGTCACGACATCGTCGATCGTGCGCGGCACCACCACACCAATCGGCAGCTGCCGGTAGTGCGACAGGTCGGACGCATAGATGGCGCGCGAACCTTCGTCGAACCGGATTTCCGCCCCGGTTTGCCGTTCAAGTTCGGTTGTGAGCTGCGCAAGGATCGAGGGGGGAGGGGCGGTCACGGTAGGTGGCATACAGGTCTCGGGGTGCTCTGATTCTAGGATGACGAAAGATGCCGCGGAAGTCACTCGTGATTGAGGCCATCGCGGGCGGGCAGCGCGGCATCTGCCTCTACAGAGGAGCGGCGCGATGCAGCTGACCACGATGGTGCACACCGTATTCGGGAAAAGAAAGCCGGAGGTCCCGCGACCCGGCTCGGTCGATCCCGAGCAGGCCCTCATTCGCTGCCTGCTCTTTTTTCTGATCCCCGCGTGGAATGCTGCCGGCATGCTCGACTGGCTGTGGCATAAGCAGACCGACATCGAGCACACTTCCGGCACGGAAGAAAGCCTGATCCACCTGCTCATGTTTGCCGAGGCGGGGCTGCCCTTGTACATGGGGCTGCTGCTCGAGATCAACGCCGGGGTGCTGCTCGCGATGTTCAGCGGCTTGACAGCGCACGCTGCGACTGCTGTTTGGGACGTCCACTACGCCGAAGGATTGCGGCAAGTCACGGAGCGCGAACAGCACACGCACAGCTTTCTGGAAGTGCTGCCGTTTGCAGCCGTTGCCATGGCCTGCTGCCTGCACTGGGACCAGGCGCAGGCGCTGTTCGGCGCGGGGAAGAGCCGCCGGAAATGGGCTATCCGCCTCAAGCGGGAGCGGCTGCCGAAGGGCTATGTTGCCGCGCTCACCGGGGCCATGGCGCTCGGCATTGCGCTGCCCTATGGGAATGAGCTTTGGAGGTGCTTGAAGGCAAGCCCGCGTCAAAACGGGCCGGCGGCTTAGATCGTTTTACGCGGCCAGGGTTGGATCGCCCGGGGCGGACTCGCTCCCGCCCGGAACGGGCCTCATTCTCGATATGGGTTCCAGGACAGCAAGGCGCCGCACCTCGCGCCGTGACAGCCGGCGCATTTCGTCCATGGAGTAAAACACCTTGAGCCCACACTCAAGGCATACCATATAGCTCTGCCGTTCGATCGTAAATGGCCGCGAAAGCCGGTCATGCTGGCATCCGAACACTGAACTCACCGTATTTATCACGTCGCGAAGAACTCTCATGGTTCTTTCTCCTATTCACTTTGCTGGTGCGATGAGACAGCAATGGGACTCTTGGAAGCAAGAATTAGTTGCTGGAACTGTAAAAGAATGACACAGTGCCAGCGATGGAGTGCTCTGGGGTAACTTCTGTATCGGCTGAATTGTGACTTGCATTAGGTAAAAGTCACACCTACCCGACCCGCCACCTCAGAGTTGCACAACGAGCTTGCCGAAGTGCGACGCGGCCTGCATTCTCCGGAAGGCTTCCGGCAGCTCGTCGAATCGGAGCTCACGGTCGATCGCCGGATGCAGTGAAGCCGCGGCGAGCGCGCGGTTCAGGTCTTCAAAGTCGGCGCGCGACCCTACATAGATGCCCTGCACCCGAAGCTGTTTGCGCAGGATCAGCGGGATCGCAACCGGTTCATCGCTTTGCGATAGCACGCCGATCTGGGCGATCGCGCCGCCAATGCGCGCCGCCTTAAGCGACTGCGTAAACGTGCCCGCACCGCCGACCTCGATGACCAGGTCCACGCCTTCGCCGCCAGTCTGCTCCTGCGCCCATCCGGCCCAGTCTGGGGTCGCGCGGTAGTTCACCCCGGCGTCCAGGCCCAGTGCATGGGCGCGTTCCAGCTTTTCATCGCTGCTGGAGGTGCCTAGTACGCGCGCGCCCATCGCCTTCGCCAGCTGAAGCGCGGCCATCGACACGCCGCCCGTGCCCTGGATGAGCACCGTGCTGCCCGCCGTAATGCCTCCTGCCTTATGCAGAGCCGACCAGGCTGTGACTGCCGCGCAGGGCAAGGTTGCGGCCTCTGCGAAGGAAAGGTATTCCGGCACCCGCACCACGCCGGACGCCGGCAGCGCGACATACTCCGCGGCCATGCCGTCGATATCGCCGCCCAGGGCACCGCGGTACTTCGCGGCCGTGGGCGCGCCGTCGAGCCAGTTCTGCATAAAGATGCCCGCGACGCGGTCGCCCGGCTTCCACTCGCTGACTCCCTCGCCCACTGCATGAATCACGCCTGCGCCGTCGGACAAAGGGATACGCGGCAGGTTCAGGCGCGGGTTGTACTTGCCTTCCACGGTCATCAGGTCGCGATAGTTGAGCGAGCAGGCATGCACCTGCACTGTAACCTGCCCCGGCGCGGGTTCAGGGATCGGTGCTTCGCACTGTTCGAGCTTATCGATACCGAAAGCGGGAATGGTCCAGAGTTTCATGGTGGATCTCCTACCCTCAAAGAGATGCATGCGCGTACCATATTATTCATGAAGATACCGGTGGAGCTGAGTGATGAGCAGGTAAGGGGGCTCAGAGAGCTGGCGCAGCGGTCCGGCAAGAGCTGCGACGCTATTATCCAGCAGGCGCTGGAGTTGTACCTGAGCGCACGAGATGTGCCGGGCAAACAAGAGCAGCGAGTTTCGATCACCGATTTTTTTGGGCTTTGGGCCGATAACCCGGAAACCCAAGACGTAGAAGCTTTCCGCGATAAGCTGTGGAGCGGATCTGGAAGCTGAAGCTGCAGTTCGACTCCAACATCCTAATCCAAGCTCTAAACGGCACGCTGCCGGATGCTGCAGCAAGCCTTCTTCAAAATAGCGGTCCACCATGCATCAGCATTGTGACGTGGATTGAGGTGCTGGCAGGCATACGCGCCGGCAATGAGCAGCCCACCCGAGCATTTCTGAGTTTGTGCGAGGTGTTCCTCGTGGCCCCCTAGATCGCGGAGCGAACTGCACGCCTTCGGAGAATCACGCGTCTTAAACTCCCGGACGCAATTATTTATGCCACTGCACTCGAAACAGGACGAACGCTCGTCACCCTGAACACGCGCGACTTCCCGCCGGGAACGGCTTCGGTGTTCATTCCGAACGGCGATTAAACAAGAGCGAGTTTGCCTGGTCGACTGGGGTCATCAGTACCCGCGCGATATTCACATGCGCGGGCCGCGAAGCCGCCCAGACGATCGCTTCCGCGACGTCCTCGGGCGTGAGCGGGGTGATCCCGGCATAGACCTTGGCCGCGCGCTCCTCGTCGCCGCCGAAACGCACCCGCGAGAAATCCGTTTCCACCGCGCCCGGATCGATGGACGTGACGCGGACCGGCGTCCCGAGCAGATCCACGCGCAGGCCGTCGCTGATGGAGCGCTCCGCGGCTTTGGTGGCGCAATAAACAGAGCCGCCAGGGTAGACCATCTCGCCCGCTGTCGAGCCGAGGCTGATGACGTGGCCGCGGCCGCGCTCGATCATGCCCGGAACCACGGCGCGCGTGACGTAGAGCAGGCCTTTGACGTTGGTATCGATCATCTCGTCCCAGTCCTCGACCTTGGCCTCCTGCACTTTGGCCAGCCCGCGCGCCAGGCCTGCATTGTTGACGAGAACGTCAATGGCCTCCCACTCCGGAGGCAAGCTGCCCAGAACGCTCGCGACCTCGGCGGCGTTCCGCACATCGAGCTCGACCGTGTGCACGGCAGCTGCCCCAGCCTCGGCCAGCTTGGGTGCGAGCTGCTCCAGCTTTTCCTTGCGACGGGCCGCCAGCAGCAGTTTCGTGCCTTCGCGCGCGAACGCATACGCGCAGGCCTCGCCAATGCCTGCGCTCGCGCCGGTGATGAGTACGGTTTTTCCTGTCAGACTGCTCACGCTTGCACCCCCTTTGCCTGGCCGCGGACCAATTCGAGATAGCCGGCTGCCCAATCCGCGCCGGCTTTTCCCTTGTCGATCGCTGCGTTGAACTGCTGCTGGAATAGGTCCGCAAGCGGCGTCCGCAGCGCTGCTTCCTTTGCGGCTTCGCGAAACAGACGTGTATCTTTCGCGCCCAGCGACACCGTGGCCGCGGCCTGCTCCGGAGGGTGCAGCATGGTTTTGCTGTAGGTCGCGTAAAACGGCGATTGGAAGAGGGCGCTATTAACCGTTTCGATGAAGAGCTCCGGGTCGATGCCCGAGCCTTCCGCAAACGTGATCGCTTCGGAAAGTCCCGCGATCATGGCGGTAATCAGAAAGTTACCGCCCAGCTTGACCGCGTGCGCCTGGTGGGGTTTGTCGCCCACCACCGACATGCCGCGCGAAAAGACGTCGAGCACGGGCGTCATCTCCGTCACCAGGGTAGGATTTCCGGCTATTGCGAGCCACAGCTTGCCTTCCGCGGCAACTCCCGGACGTCCAAACACCGGCGCGCCAAGGTACCGCTGCCGGCGCTCGGCGTGCTCCGTCTCCAACCGTTTCGCGAGCCCGACGCTGATGGTGGACATGGAAATGTGGACCGCGTCCTGGCCCATGGCCCCAAGCGCGCCGCCGTCGAACAGCACCGACGCGAGCGCCCCATCGTCGTTGACCATCGTGAAAACCACCGCAGCGCCCCGCACAGCTTCCGCCGGAGTCGGGGCAACCATCGCGCCACTCCCGGCGAAGCGCTGCGCCGCGCTCGCGGTCCGGTTCCATACGGCAACATCGTAGCCCTTATCGATAAGCAGCTGCGCAATCGCGCTGCCCATCTTTCCCAGTCCCAAGAAAGCAATCCGCATCCCTGCTTTGGATGCAGCTTGCGCTCAGGGAAAGGAGCCGCCCCCAGGCGGCCCTCTTTCCCGCGAGTGCGCGATTACTGCGGCTGCTGCGGCGGTGCCCCCTGGGGCACGGCGCCGGCGGGAACGCTCGTCCCACCCTGCGGCTCGGCCTGCTGCTGGACGCCGATCGCGTTGCCGGAAACCACCAGGTTCACGCGCCGGTTCTGGGCCCGGCCCGCGGCGGTGCCATTGTCGGCGGCGGGGTCGTTGAGGCCGAAGCCGGTCGCGGTCACATTCGCAAGCGGCACGCCCTGGCTCACCAGGAAGTCGCCCACAGACTGCGCGCGGTTCTCCGACAGTTTCTGGTTGTAGACCTCGCCGCCAACATTATCGGTGTAGCCCTCGACCTGCACCTTTAGGCTCGGATACGCCTGCAAGATGCCCGCGACCTTGGCCAGCTTGATTTTGGTGTCAGGCTTGAGCGTGTACTTGCCGGTGTCGAACAGCACGTCGGACAGGTTGACGATGAGCCCGCGCGCGCTTTCTTGGGTTTGCAGCACGGAGTTGAGCTGGTCGCGCAGCTTTTGCCGCATCTGGGCTGTTTGGTCGACTGCCTGCGCTTGCGCCTGCTGCGCGGCGGCCGCCTGTTGCTGCGCTTGCGCGGCCTGCGCTTCAGCCTTGGCCCGTTCCGCGGCTGCCTGCTCGGCCTTCAGCTGTGACTCCTGCGCCTGCATCTGGGCCTGCTGCGCCTGGAGCGCCGACTGTTGGGCCTGCTGTTGGGCCTGCTCGCGCGCCCGCTGCTGCGCCGCTTCGTCCATCTCTTTATGCTTGCGGATCGCGATCACGCGGGCATCCTCGGCCGACTGCACCGCGGCGCGCGCATAGGTAATCTCTTGCTTGCGCTCGCTCTTGTGCGCGTCCATGGCCTGCGCGTTTTGCAGGTTCTGCATCGCTGTCTGGTACGTGTCGGCGGCCAGCGTGTCGGCGCCTGCCGCCTTCGCAATCTGGGTCGCGTTGATGGCCTCGTACAGCTCCAGCGGAGACTGGTCATTCCGTGTGATCGGGTTGGCGACCGAGTCCGCGCCTCCGGTGGTCGCGTAGGTACCGCGCGGCAGCAGGGAAGCATGGGCGTTGACCGTATCGATAATGCCCTGGGTCTTGTCGCGGAGCACGGTGTTTTGCATCACGACCACATCGCTGGGCAGGCTCACGTCGAAGTACGGCTCCGCTGTTACGATCAGCGCAAACGCCTGGAGATTGACCGTGACCTTGATGTCGCACTTCATGCCGCCGCCGGTGGGCAGCACTTCACCGAGCGCCTGCGGTTGGCCTTCCGGCGTGATTGCCCACAGAACGTAGGTCAGGTATTCCACGCCGAAGCCGTTGGCCGGCTTCAGGCCCTCGAAATGGGCGTCAATCGAGATCTGGCCCTTGTTGCTCTCGACTGTGGCCGAGCCTTTGGCTTGCGGCAGCAGAGCTGTCCCCTCAAAGCCAATCTTGGTGGAGCCGCTGCGGTGGAAATAGTTAATCGCCGGAATGTCGCGCCCGACCACCTTGATCTGGTACACGGGAATCCCGTTGCGCACCGAGGAAGGCCCCTGGCCCTGCGGAAAACGGTCGGTTGCGGTCGGATTCATCTCCTGTGCATGAGCTCCGGAAATCCATGAGGCTCCCAGGAGAATCAAGGCAGGAGCCTGCTTCAGAAAAACGTGCATAGCTTATCTTTCCTTCCACGCGCGCCTTTGGAGCGATCGCGTTTCGCCGCTGTGCGGCAGTGTTGTTGGTTTGCTCCACAAAAAGATGCTCCCGCGAGAACGGAGGAGGCTCTTGGCATGCGAATTGCCTAGTTCCGAAGCAATCGCACGCGGCGCTAAATCTGCTCGTTGTTTGACGTCCGCTGCGGCGGGGACGGAAGCGTGTCTTTGGGCAGATTTGCAGGCGCATCGCCTCCGGGAACAAGCTTGTTGGCGAGCGCGAAGATGGCAAGCTCCAAGCGCGTCGAAATGCCCAGCTTCTCAAACGTGTTGGATAAATGGCGCTTCACGGTTTCCTCGCTGAGATTGAACTGCCGGGCTATGTCGCGATTAGAAAAGCCCTTTACGATCAGCCCCACGACCTCCAGCTCGCGCCGGGTCAGGTTCCATCGCTCGCCATGCTCTTCCTTGCGCTGCGCCCGCAGTTCCGACAAGACCCCGGCAAGGTGATCGATGCGCCGCCCCTGCGCCCAGTAAAAGCCTTCTAAAACAGAAAACAGGGCAATGGCGATCTGCTCGGTTAATGCGCTTTTGAGCACGATGCCCCGCGCACCCGCATTGAATGCATCGGCCAGCTGCTCGGCTTGGATGGAGCCCGTCAGCAGCACCACCCGCGTTTTAGGCGCGGCGGCGGCGACCTCCCGTACAGCGTCAAAACCGGTAGAACTGGGCATCTGCACATCAAGCAGAAGAATGTCGGGCTTTAGATCGATGGTTTGCGTGACTGCCTGCACACCGTTTTCAGCCTCAGCCACAACCGCGAACCGGCCGTGTGCTGCCAGGACATTTCTGACCCCGATGCGGACTACCGGGTGATCGTCCGCGATGATCACCCGCACCGGCGTGTCCCTCTGCCCCGCTGCGGCGAGCATCGAGTCTGCGGGCGCTGTCATAGAGTGACCTGCCTGATCCTGAGGGCAGCCTCGAGACTCCCGCAGTCGCCAAGAATTTGGCGGATGATACTCGCGGCATCCCCGTTTCCCGATACGGCAGATTCCAGCCGCTCGGCGCCGGCCGCGATCTGCTTTGCGCCCAGCATGCCCGCAGTGCCTTTCAGGGTGTGCGCCGCTTCTCGCATCCTGGTAAGATCGGGCGTCCCGGCTGCCAGCGAGGCGAACCGCAGCCGTGTTTGGCTCAAGAATTCACGATAGATTTCGGCGGTAACTGAAGCGTCCAGCACTTCATGAAGCGAATTAAAGATTTCCGGATCGAGAGCGGGTACTGTAGCGCAGGCTCGCAACACAACAGGGCTGCGACTGCTCCCAGCATCTTGAACCTGCGTGGTTACCTGCATAGCCGCAAGATACCCCATGGGGAATGGCTTTGGCTATTACTTTGGTACTTAAAAGGCAGAATACCTATCCGTTTTGGGAAAGTGCGTCCGACCGGCATAGCGCGTCACCTCGGGAAGGCCGAGAAGGTATGACGGACGGGTCGTCTCTAAATGTGGAAACGAGGGTAGGCCAGGTATGGATGCATCCGAGTCGGAAGAGATTTGGCAGGAACTGACGGCCTTGCGGGATCGCGTCCAGCTTCTGGAAAGCCGGCTGGAGCGGGATGGGGAGGCTCCGGTCGATCCGAATGAGCCTGGGGCGAGTCGCCCGGTCTCGTTTGTGGCGCCGGTGCGGCCGTCGCTCGAAGCGCGGATTGGGTCGCAGCTGTTCAACCGCGTCGGCATTGTGGCCTTGCTCGTTGGAGCGGCTTGGTTTCTGAAGTATGCGGTGGACCGGCAATGGTTGGGTGATGCGGCGCGCGTGCTGATCGGCTTGTTCGCCGGAACTGGGTTGATCGCATGGTCGGAGCGCTTCCGGCGGCGAGGCTACCCCGTTTTTTCGTTCTCGCTCAAGGCGGCCGGCGCCGGGATCCTGTACCTGGCGCTTTGGGCTTCGTTCTCCTTGTTTCATTTAGTTTCCTACCCCGCTGCCTTCGCGGGTATGGCCTTGGTCACGGCGGGCAACATTTGGATGTGCAGCGCGCAGCGGTCAGAGGCGCTGGCCGCGGTGGCTATGGTGGGCGGCTTTTTGACTCCCGCGCTCTTAGGGCAACAAACCTCGGTCTGGACATTAGGGAGCTATCTTGTTCTGCTCGACGCGGGGCTGCTGGTCCTGCTGTGGCGGCGGGGATGGCCGCGCCTGCTGCCGGGGGCGCTTGTAGGCACACAGGCGTACTTGCTGGCGCTGGCGTTCCGGAAGCCGGAACTGCTGGCGCGGGGAGAGCTGGGTGCCGCGGTTCTGCTGGAAGCGCTGTTCTTCGCGGTGTTCGCGTTGGCGCCGGCGCTGCTCGGACGAGCGGGAAGCAAAACGGCTCGTAAGCTTGCCGCGGGAGTTACCCTGGCAAGCGCGATTCTTGCGGCGGGTGAGCTTTGGCGGCTTTTGCCTGCTGACACGGCCGAGCGGCGCTGGCTGCCGATGGTGATTGCGGGCTGGTTTGGGCTGCTGCTCGCAGCGCGGCGAACTTTGGGAGATGGACGGCTGGCACCTGTAAACGCGGGCTTGGTGAACGGGTTCGTGGCCGCTGCGGTGTGGTCGCTTTGCTCCGGTGCGGGAGCAGTTATGGGGTGGGCTCTGGAGGTGGCGGTGCTGTTGAGCTCCCGGCTGCGTGAAAAAGATGTGGAGCCGGTGATGGGCTCGCCGTGGCCTTCTGCGATGCTGTTGCTTTTTGCCTCGGCCTTGCTTGTCGGACTTTCGTTGGTCGGTGCGCTACGCGTGGAGGCGCAGATGCTCTGGAATGAGCGCTGCGGGCTGTTTCTGCTGGTGGTGCTGGCGGCTGCGCTTGCGGTGCGGGTGGCGGCTCGGCAGCACGGTGCGCTTCGAGGGGGCGCGCCGTCCCGGGCAGCGCAGGGGTGGGCCATGGGTGCGGGCTCTCCGCGCTGCTCGCCGCTGGGCTGGTGCTGGCGGCGGGTCTGCTCG
>CAXTVG010000043.1:0-11640 GCA_964247505.1 uncultured Acidobacteriaceae bacterium | reverse complement strand
CCGTCGAAGCCGATTGTGAATTTTCCACTACATTTACCGTCCTTTTACGAAGGTTCCGCTATACAGCCTGTGGCGGCCAAAGGCTCTCCCCGGCCTGCCGCTACCCACGCTTACCCCGGCTAAAGGACGGTTCCCCTATGAAGATCTCGATCTGGCGAAAAAGCTGCGCGACCCTGGCCTTGGCGGCCCTGGTGCAACCCGGCTTTGCTCTGGCGCAAACCTCAGCCGCAGTGACCATCGCCCCTCGCTCCAGCGACGCCGTCCAGAGATACGTCGTCAGTACGGTGCAGGAAGCCAATCTGACGCAGGCGCAAAAACTAGCCCTGCTCCAGAAAAACATCAAATACGTGTTCGTGCTCTTCCAGGAAAACCGCTCTTTCGATTTTTATTTCGCGACTTACCCTGGCGCGAACGGGATTTTTTCGCAGCCCGCCTCGCTGACCCCCGGCTTTGTGCAGCCCATCGTGAATACCGACGGCTCCATCGGGACCATTTCGCCGTTTAAGATCCCCACCACCGTCACCGACCGCAACGGCAAGACGGTGCCGATCTACCCCGCCGATACCGACTCTGTGAACCACTCGCATGCCGCGTACGAGACCAAGATTGACGTCCAGGGCGGCGTGACTAAAAATGACGGCTACGCCATCACCGAGGAGGGCGTCAGCATCGTCGATGGCAAGCCCTCCAAGGTCCCGACCCTGGCGCAAAAACAGATGGGCGAGCTCGTAATGGGCCACGTCGACTGCGACGCCGCGCCGGTGCTGTGGAACTACGCCGACCGCTTCACGCTGTTCGACAACTTTCACCAGACCGTGCTGTCGGCCTCGACCCCGAACGCGATCGCGATGATCGCCGGCCAGTCGGGCGAAACCCAGTGGGTGAAGCACCCGCAGGAAAGCACCAAGAATTTCGGCTCCGTCGGCGCGAACGGGGTTCCCGTGGTCAGCGACGGCGACCCGTTCTGGGGCTCGCAGCTCGACGCGTTCGGCTCGGGCCAGCCGGCCAACCCGCCCTCCTCGAACCCGCAGATCAACCTTACTTTCGCGACCCTGCCGCTTTCGTTCATGGGCTCGGAGATCGTGCCCACCACTCAGGCCGACACGCAGCCCCAGACCGACCTGACCGACATTGAAAAGGACATCCAGGAGATCGCCGGCGACGGCGTGAAGCCGACCAACTGGGGCTGGTACCAGCAGGGCTACGACCGCGAGTTCGACGACAAGGGCGCAAACGCCTCGCATGTGGACTACATCGCCCACCACAACGCCCCGCAGTACTTCGGCTATGTGTCGAACAACCCGGAGGTCAGCTCGCACCTGCACGGCCTGTCCGACTTCGCGGTGGACGTGGTCGGCAAGCGGCTGCCCACGGACGGCGGCGTTTTCTACGTCCGCGGCGGCTACAACAACATTCAAGGCCTCGCGCCGGTGGACCCCAACCCGAAGCTCGCCACCGTGTTCAACGGCAACGACGACCACCCGGGCTACTCCGACCTCCAGATCTCAAGCGCGCTGGTGGCCGACGAAGTCAACCTGATCGCGTCCAGCCCCTACTGGCCGCAGAGCGCGATCATCATCACCTACGACGAAACCGACGGCCTCTACGACCACGCGCCGGAGGTCATCCGCAACTTCGACCCCTTTGGTGAGCCGCTCGACCAGGGCCCGCGCATCCCCACCATCGTGATTTCGCCCTATGGCGTGGTCCACGGCATCGCGCACGAGGCGACCGAACACAGCTCCATCATCAAGTTCATCGACCTGCTCTACGGCCTCAAGCCGCTGGCCAACCTGCCGGATGAAGCGCAGGCGCGCCGGGACGGGCTGAAGCAGTTCGGCCAGGCTTATCTTGGACCGGCGGACGCAGGCGTCCCGGGCGTGGGCAATATGTTCACCGCCTTTGACAACAACCGCCTGATGGGCAAGGTCGCACCGCTGCCTGCCTCGTACGCCGAGGTTCCGGAAAACCTGGTCAACAGCTTCCCGCAGCTGGGCAACAATGGCTGCCGCGTGCTGAACATCCAGCCCACGGACTTCGGCCAGCCTAACCCGGTGCCCGCGGACTTCAACCCGCGCCCCGGTTCCACCCCCGGCGTTCCCACCTCCGGCAACTGGACGCCGTAAGCCGTTTCCTTCGCTTTGGGGACCCCCTTCTCAACGAGAGGGGTCCCCTTTTCTTTTACGGAGATCGAACAGTTTCATGCCAATCAAACAATTGTTAGCCGCTGCCCTGATGCTGGGAAGCGCGGCTTCGGCTTTTGCGGGCTCGACACTCGACCGGGTGCGTGCCGCGCATTCGCTTTCCTGCGGGGTCATTAAGGAGGAAGAAGACTATTCCCGCGCGACGGACCACGGGAACCGCGCGGCCTTGGACATCGACCTGTGCAAGGCCGTGGCGGTGGCCATCCTGGGCCCCGGAGCCGCGTTTACCGTCAAGCCCTACCCGGACGAGCCCGCGGGTGTGAAGGCGCTCCAAAAGGGCGAGATCGACCTGCTGCCGACCGCCAGCCCCACCCTGCGCAACCAGACGGCGAACGGGCTCCTTTTCGCACGCCCCGTCTTCTATGACGCCCAGGGTTTTCTGATCCCGAACAATCCCGCCGTACACTCCGCCCGCGACCTTGCCGGCAAGAAGATTTGCTATCTCACCGGCAGCGCGTCCGGCGACGCCCTGCACGATTGGGCCGCGCGCGAAAAGCTCGATTACATCTGGTACCCATTCTCCGAGGCCGGGGAAATGGAGGCTGCGTTTTTCACCGGCAACTGCGCCGCGGTCACCTCGGACGTTTCCTACTTAGCAAACCTGCGCGCCATTGACCCGCGCCGCGCCCGCGAGTTCACCATTCTCCCCGACCACATCCGCAAGGACCCGCTCGCCCCCGCGTCCCTCGGAGGCGACCCTCAGTTTGCTGCGGTTGTGGACTGGACGGTCGAAACCCTGATCGAGGCGGAGGAGCAGGGCGTCACGCAGGCAAACCTAGCGCAGATGCGAGCGAGCACCGACCCCGATGTGCAAGCGCTGCTGGGACACCCGCTAGGCACGGGCGCGCTGCTCGGCCTTGACATCCACTGGTCCGCCAATGTGCTGCAGGCGGTCGGCAACTACGGCGAAATCTGGGAACGCGACCTGGGCACAGGCTCACCTCTGCGCCTGGACCGCGCTGAGAACCGTCTATGGACCCGCGGCGGCCTCCTGTACGCGCTTCCCGCGGGCCAGTGAGCCGCAAGAACTCTCATCCATCGCCCGCCCCAGCCTCGATCACTTCCAACGCAAGCTGCGCCAGGTAGGCGTGGGCGACCGGCAAACTCCGGACCGGCAAAGCGCTCGCGGCAGCATCTGTTCCCCCATGCCGCGCCAGTGCAGATCCATGGTTACCAGAAAGAACCCAGAGATCGCGGCGAACAAGCGATTTCGGCGACCTCAGCCCTGTATCCTAGCCGGGATGTATCGCCGCTCTCACCCCGCCACCCAAACCCTGGCCGCCCTCGGCGCGGGCGCAGTTCTCCTTTACGGCTCCCGTGTGCTGCTCGATTTTTTCGGGCCTCAGCTCCCGTACTCCATGCCCGACGGCGCGGACAAGGGACTGGATTCGGCTGAGTTTCTGCAATTTCTCTCGATCGTGACCGACGGCACCGTGCGCCGCTCGCGCATCACCCGGCTGCGCAACGGAGAAGAGTTTTACAAGGCCGAACTCGAGGCGATTGGGCGCGCAAAGTACGCGATCAATCTTGAAATGTACGAGTTTGACCGGGGCGAGGTCGGCGACCGCTTCCTCGCCGCGCTGACCGAGCGGGCCGCCGCCGGCGTCGAGGTCCGGTTGATCGTCGACGCGCTGGGCAGCGTATCCACCCGGCTCCGGTACTTTGACCAGCTGAAAAAGGCGGGCGGCCAGATGCGCTGGTACCACCCTCTGCGCTGGGATACGTGGCAAAAGGCGAACAACCGCACCCACCGCAAACTGCTGGTCATCGACGGCGAAACCGGGTTTATCGGCGGCGCGGGCATCGCCGACCACTGGCTCAAAAGCGTGGACGGCAAGCCCCAGTGGCGCGACACGATGTGCTGCGTAGAGGGCGAGGCGGTCGCAGGCCTGATCTCCACCTTCAGCGAGAACTGGCTGGAAAGCTCGGGCGAGATACTGTCGGGCCCGGCGCAGTTCGCTTTTCGAGCGATGCCCGGCGGAGCGGAAGGCTTTGTCGTCCTGAGCACGCCGCACGGCGGCGGCACCCAGGCGCGCATCCTGTTCCAAGCCTTGATCAAGAGCGCGCGCGAAAGCATCCGCATCACCACGCCCTACTTCCTGCCCGACCGCAGCGCCCGCCGCGCGCTGGCCGAGGCGGTCGAGAAGCGCGGCGTGCGCGTGGAAATCCTGACCGCGGGGCCGCGCATCGACCATCCCATGATCCGCAAGCTGAGCCACCACAACAGCCGCCACCTGCTCGAAGCCGGGGCGCAGATCTGGGAATACCAGCCCGCGATGATACACGCCAAGCTGATGACGGTCGACGGGCAGTGGAACGTGGTCGGCTCCACCAACTTCGACCACCGCTCCTTTGCGCTGAACGATGAGGTGAATCTGGCGGTGCGCGACCGCGAGCTGGCCGGGGTGCTGGACCGGGATTTCGCCGAGGACGTCAAGCAAAGCCGGGAGCTGACGCTCGCCATGCTCGGGCGGCGCACTCTGCTCGGCAAGGTGGAGCCGCTCCTCGACCACGCGCTTGAGTCGGAAAGCTAGCGGAGCGATGGAAGTCCTGCAGACAAAATTATGGGGTGCCCCACGTCTCGATTTTGAGACGTGGGTCTTCCTTCGCGAAAGCGAAGGACCGCTTTTCACGCGTTGTGAGTCACGGAGCCGCTTTCTTATCGATGCACGGTTCCAAATGCGGTCGTGAGCTTCCGCTCACGAGAACCCAGGTCTCAGAATCGAGACCTGGGGCACCCGTGTGAAACTTGCGTGACAGCCTAATGGGAAGGGCTCAGCGAGAGGGAAGCAGCGATGCCACCGAGCGCGCCATGCCTTCCTCCAAGCCCACCCGCGGCGACCATCCCAGCTGGTCCCGCGCCTTGGCCGTTGCGTACTGCTGGTCGCGCGCCAGCAGATACACTGCGTGGCGCGTCAGCAGCGGACGCCCGCGCAGGCCTGCCTTATACGGAAGCTCACTTACACGAGCCAGCGCCATCGCCGCCGCGAACGGCATCCGCAACCACGGAGCGGGGGCTCCCAGCGCTCCGGCCAGTGCCGCCGCGTAAGCCGCCCAGCTTGTCCCGTCCACGCTGCTCAGGTTGTAAGCCTCGCCCCGCGCTTCAGGCGCGACCGCGGCCCGCAGCATCCCCGCACACACGTCGTCTACATAGACAAAACCTCCCCGCGCGCGGCCCCCGTCCACCAGCAGCATGGACCTTTGCCGCAAAAGCGCGGCGATATCAGTGACAAAAGCCTTGCCGCCCGGCCCGTAAATGCTGGCGGGGCGCACCACCGTGACCGGCAGCCCGGATTTCGCCGCCTGCCAGGCCAGTGCTTCGCCGCGACACTTGGTCTTGTTGTAGAGCAAGCCCACATCCCGCGGCGGCGCGCTCTCACTGCAGGCGCGCTCCGGGTAGCCGTACACATCCGTCGTGCTTACATGCACAAATCGCTCGAGCGCCGGGCAGTGTTCCCGGGCAAGCGCGAGCATGGCCCGCACACTTTCCACGTTTCCCTGGACGTAATCGCGTTCCGGGGCCCAGTCCGTCGAGCAGCCCGCGCAGTGGAACACATGGGTTACCGGCTTGAGCGCGGCCGAAAGCCCGGCCGAGGGGACGGAGCCGAACTCCATTCGCAGCACCCGTACCCCGGATCGCTCATGAACCGCCGATGGGGGCCGGGCCAGAGCAAGAACTCCCGCGCCCTGCGCCAGAAGCATATCCACTAACCGGCCGCCCAAAAATCCACTGGCGCCGGTGACCAGCGCCAACATCACGCATCCCGCAGCGTGCTGAAGACGTCAAGCGCGTATCCGAGCTGGTCTTCGGTGTGCGCCGCCGTCACGCACAGCCGCAGCCGCGACGATCCCTGCGCTACTGCCGGGAACATCACCGGCGAGGTCAGGACGCCGCGGTTGCGCAGCTCGCGCGCGAACAGGGCGGTGCGCGTGTCGTCGTAGAGCATTAGCGGGATCACCGCCGTTTCGGAGAGCCCGGTGTCGAACCCGAGGCTGTTGAGGCCGCCGCGCAGAAACGCCGCGTTGGTCCGAATGCGGTCCACACGCTCCGGCTCCTGCTCGACGATCCGGAGCGCCGTCTTCACAGCCGCCGCGGACGGCGCGGGCATGGCGCCCGAGAAGATAAACGGTGCCGAAGCGTGCTGCAGAAAGATCATCAGCTCGCGCGAGCCCGCCACAAACCCGCCGCCCGAGGGGATTGCCTTGGCCAGCGAGCCGGTCCAGATGTCCACGTCGTTCGGATCGATGCCGAAATGCTCGTCCGTGCCGTGGCCCCCCGCGCCGAGAACACCGGTCGCGTGGGACTCGTCCATGAGCAGGAAGCAGCCGAACTCCTTTTTGAGGCGAATGAGTTCCGGGAGGCAGCAGATGTCGCCATCCATCGAAAACACGCCGTCCGAGATGATCAGCGTCCGGTTCGCCTGAGGGCCGTTTTCGAGCTCGTGCCGCAGGGAGCAGGGGTCGTTGTGCTGGAATCGCTGCACCTGCACCCCGGCAAGGCGGCAGGCATCCATCAGGCTGCGGTGGGAAAACGTATCCGCAATCACGCGGTCGGCGGGCCCGAACAGCGACGAAATCACGGCCAGGTTGGCGACGTAACCCGAAGTAAAGAGGAGCGAGGCTTCCGTCCCCTTAAAGTCGGCCAGGGCTTGCTCAGTTTCGCGGTGCAGCTCGAGGGTGCCGGTCAGCAGGCGCACGCCGCCCGTGCCCGTGCCGTAGCGCCGGATGGCCTCAATCGCCGCGGCATCGATGCGCGGATCACCGATCAGGCCCAGGTAGTCGTAGCTCGAGAGCATCAGCATTTCGTGCCCGTCGGTTTCCACGCACGGGCCGGCCTTGCGCGCCAGCGGCGCTTGAAACGGGTACGCGTCGACCGAGCAGGCCAGGGCCGCGGATTCAAACAGCCGCCGCGCCCGCGCGTCCAGCAGGTCCTGCTTTTTAAAGCTCCAGGTGCGGCCTTCGGTAAAGTAGCCGTCGAAGATCTCGCCCGAAGAGGAGCGGAAATGCTTCCGTTCTGTGATTGTTTCGGCCTCGGCCGGGGCTGTTTCGGTTAGTGCTTTCATCGGCAAACTCGAGGTGGAGCAGGATTACGGGTGAGTCTAGCCGATAGAAGGAGGGAAGGGAAGCGCGGGTTTTGTCGACGGCTCACTCTTCCGGGGCGAAGCGCACGCTCGACAGGCGGCTGGGCGATCGTGCCAAGGCAGTGCGCCCCTGTTCCAAAGAAGGAACGAAAGTACTATATAGGCACATAAAACAGTTCGCGTTTTGCAACTCTTCACGTACTTTCACGTCAAGAGCTGTACGCGATGTCAATTGGGCCAGCTGTAAAGACCTGCAGCGCACACTCCTGCTTTTGCTTGCCGCTTTGCGGCTGACGATCTGAGTGGAGGTCCCAATTGCAGCGCCTTGCCGAGTTTTTGAAGTTCACGCGCAGCACCAAACCGCAAAGTAGGGAGCTCGCGCTGCAGCAAGAACTCGGCCGCCATCTTGGCGCACCGGCAGCCGCAACCGGGGAGAAGTCTCCCAGCAAGAGCCTGCGCGTGCTCCACGTCATCGCGCGCCTGAACCCAGCGGACGGCGGCCCGCCTGAGATGCTCCGGCAATTGGCTGCCAATTATGCGGCAATCGGCGACACGCTCGAGGTCGCCACCCTAGATAACCCGTCCGCACCCTACCTCCAGCACTGCCAGTTTCCGGTGCACGCGCTCGGCCCCGGGCACTCCCCTTATGGGCTTTCGCGCACTCTGCTCCGTTGGCTGCGGGCCAACGCCCACCGGTTCGACCTGGTGGTTATCAATAATGTGTGGCTGTTCCCGGCCGTGGCCGCGTACCTGGCTGCCCGCGGTGCCGGCGTTCCCTACGCGGTGTTTACCCATGGCGCGCTTGACGTCTTCTTTCGCAAGCGCTATCCGCTCAAACACATCAAAAAAACGCTGTACTGGCCGGTCCAGTACCGCATTCTCCAGAAAGCAGCCGCTGTGCTGTTTACGAGCGAGCTGGAGCGCGACCTGGCGCTTGCCAGCTTCCGGCCCAACCGCTGGACCAGCGTGGTGGTCCCCTACGGGACCAACCGCCCGGAAGGCGAGCCCGCCGCGCATCTGGAGGCATTTCACCAGGCCGTCCCGGCGCTCAAAGCGCGGCGTTTTCTGCTGTTTCTTTCGCGCATTCACGAGAAAAAAGGCTGCGACCTGCTGATCGACGCCTTCGCCGAAGCGGCCCGTGAGCACCCGGATGTCGATCTGGTCATCGCCGGTCCCGACCAAATGCAGCTCCAGGCCAAGCTCCAGGCCCAGGCCGACCGCTTGGGAATCGCCCACCGGGTTTTTTGGCCCGGCATGCTCCAGGGCGCGGCCAAATACGGAGCTTTTCGCGCCGCGGAAGCCTTTGTGCTCCCCTCTCACCAGGAAAATTTCGGGATAGTGGTCGCCGAAGCGCTGGCCTGCGGCACCCCGGTGCTGATCTCCGACCAGGTCAACATCTGGCGTGAAATTCAGGAAAGCCGCGTCGGACTGGTCGAGCCGGATACCCTCGAAGGCACTCGCCGGCTGCTGAGCCGTTGGCTTGCGATGCCCGGGGAGCAGCAGGCGCAAATGGCCGCGGCTGCCGAAGTGGTGTTTCGGCAGCGGTTCTCGCTTCGCCGCTCCGCCGAGTCAATCCACCTGCTCGCTGAACTCGTCCGCGCGGCTAGCCCGGCGGCTTAAAAGCGGAGGTTTACGCAAAGGCGCCGGCAGCCGCTGTTTTGCCGGAAAAACTGCTCCAGCTTTAAAGCCCGGCCGCTTTCGCAACGTAGGCCCTCTGCAGTCAAGCGAAGCCTCTTGTTTTTATGGAGTGCCGCACACCGGCGGTCTTCCGAGGGCAGCCAAGCACAGGAGCCTGGCGCAGGTTGGCGCGGCGCTCCCCATGGCGTATGATGAGAACTGTGAAATCCGCTGTTTCGGCGACGCCGGGACGGGGAAGTGGGCGAAAGCCCACTTTTTCTTTGGGCGAGAGTTTTGTCTCTCGCGGGCGGTGAACGGCGTAAACCATGGACACAACAAACCAGCAAATTCGAGCGCTCGCCGAGCGGGTTGCCGCCTCGCATGGGCTGGAGGTCGTGGACCTCGAAATCCAGGGCGGCGGCGGCAAGCACCGCACCTTGCGGGTATTTCTCGAACGCAACGCCGAGGGCCGCGCGGAGCTGGAGCGCCGGCTAGAGAATTTCCGGAGCGCTGGGGCGGCGAGCGAAACCGAAGTCGAACCGGACGGCTCGATCGTGCTCGACCTGGTCGATGCGGGGGAAGCCGCTGGCATGAGCGAGGAAGAGGACGAACTCGCGTACCTGCGGGAGTTGCCGCCTGGGGTTCCGGTCGCGCAGCTTTCGGGCGTCACCCATGGCGACTGCGAGCGCTTTTCCCGCGACTTCGGAACGGTCCTGGACGTCGAAGACCAGATGCCCGGAGCGGAGTACACGCTGGAGGCGAGCTCCCCCGGCCTGGACCGCAAGCTGCGGAGCCGCGAAGAGTTCGCGCGGTTCGCGGGGCAGCTTGCGAAGCTGCAGCTGTTCACGCCGGTGAACGGAAACCGGCACTGGCAAGGGCACCTGGGGCCGCTCACGGGAGACGCGCTGACACTGCTGCTGCCCGCGCCCAAGCCGCAGAAAAAGGGAAAAAAGAGCGCCGCCGGGGCGGAGCCGGTTGAGATCGCGTTGAGCAATATCGAAAAAGCGCAGCTTGTGCCCGAGTTTTAGGCCGCGCGTTACACATGAGTGAGGGGTTAAAGAAATGGCGAGTCAGCTGTACCAAAGCATTGAAACACTGAGCCGCGATAAGGGTATTCAGCCCGAGATCGTGGTCGGCGCGGTGGAAGACGCGATTGCGCTCGCGACGCGCAAGTACTACAAAACGCAGGAAAACATGCGCGCCGAGCTCGACAAGGAAACCGGCGAGATCCGCGCGTACGCCTACCGCACGGTGGTCGAAACGCCGGAGGAGGTGGAGGACGAGGTGAACCAGATCACCCTCGATGACGCCCGCGCGCTGGTTCCCGAGGTCGAGGTGGGCGGGGAAATCCGCTACTACAAGCCGACCGAGGTGCTGGGCCGCATCGCCGCGCAGATGGCCAAGCAGGTCATCTTCCAGAAGGTGCGCGAAGCCGAGCGCGACACCGTGTTTCAGGAGTACGGGACGCGGATGGGCGAGGTGATCAACGCGACGGTAAAGCGGTTGGAGCCGCAGGACGTGATTTTCGAGCTGGGCAAGGCCGAAGCCCGGATGCCGCGGCGCGAGCAGTCGCGGCTGGAGCAGTTCGCGGTGGGCGAGCGGGTCCGGGTGGTTCTGCTGCGGGTGGACCGCGCGGCCAAGGGGCCGCAGGTGATCGTGAGCCGGGCGGCGCCGGAGCTGGTGCAGAACCTGTTTCAGAGCGAGGTGCCGGAGATTTACGACGGGACGGTGAGCGTTCGGGCGATCGCGCGGGAAGCCGGCGAGCGGACCAAGATTGCCGTGCAGTCGCGCGACAAGGACGTGGACCCGGTCGGGGCTTGCGTCGGCATGAAGGGCATGCGCGTCCAATCGATTATCCGCGAGCTGCGCGGGGAAAAGATCGACATTATCGAGTTTTCGGAGGAGGTCACGACCTTTGCCGAGAAGGCTTTGCAGCCGGCCAAGGTTTCGCGCGTATCGATCGCCGACCTGGGCGACAAGCAGCTGGAGGTGATCGTGGACGACACCCAGCTGTCGCTCGCGATCGGCAAAAAAGGCCAGAATGTGCGTCTCGCGGCCAAGCTGCTGGGCTGGAAGATCGACATCAAGAGCGAGGAAGAAAAGCGCCAGGAAGTCGAGCAGCAGATGCAGGGGATGTCCGGCGGCCCCGCGACCCCCATCGAGCAGGTCGCGGAATTGGGCGATCAGATTATTGAAAAGCTGGTTGCAGCCGGCATCACAACAGTGGAATCGCTGGCCGACATGACGCCGGAGCAGCTGGAAGAGATTCCGGGCATCGGCGAGCGGACGCTGGAAAAGATTTCCGCGGCTGTGGGCCGGTACTTTGGCGGCGGCGCGGGCACGACGGAAGGGGAAACGATGGCGGATGAGAACGGGCATGTGGAAGTAGACCTGAGCGAAAGCTCCGTGTACGGCAAGGACGAAGCGGCCCCGGCATTTGCAAATACGCTGCCGCGCGAAACAACCGAGGCGGAGCGAGTGTTCCAGGAAGGGGGCATGCACGTCGAGAATACGAATGCCGTCCCGGATACCGGCGACGTGGCCGACGCCGCCACGCTGGAGCGGCTGGAGGCGATCACCGGCGGAGCGGATGTGGATGACGAGCCGTTTCTGGTGGACGGGCAGACCCCGCAAGGCGGCCTGACCGCCCGGGAGCAGGACCAGCTCGACGCCGAAACCGATGAAGAAGTCGACGCCCTGAATGTAAACCTCTATCAGGACGACCAGATCCCGAACGC
>CAXTVG010000042.1:5468-11772 GCA_964247505.1 uncultured Acidobacteriaceae bacterium | reverse complement strand
CATCGAGAGGAAATAAAGCGATCTTCATCGCAACTCAAGCCTTTCAGTTCAGCGCGGTTCCTGCTCCAGAGTGCGGGGCCTAGCTGTCGAGCTCCAACTCATCGAGCATCGCCTGCATTTCCCGCTCCGCGTGGCTGTTGCCTTCGCGACGGGCGCTCTCGATGCCGAGCTGGAGATGCTGCTTCGCTTCGTCCGTGCGGCCCGCGCGCTGAAGGGTTTGCGCGGCCATAAAATAGCCCGGCGTGTACCCGGGATTATCGCCGAGCAGCCTCGCGAACTCCCTGAGCGCCTGCTCGAAGTCGTCCCGCCCCGCGTACTCCATCGCGAGCCCGTAGCGCGCAAAGGCGTCCTTCGGGTTTGCTTCTAGAATCTGGCCTAGCATCGCCGCTTTATCCATGCAGCACTTTCCACCTTTCCTAAGCGCACTGTTCTAGATTCGGTGAACGCCAGGAAGGTAGCGCTGGGTTGCGGAAACACTTGCAAGCGCTGAAACTGGTTCTTTCCGATTGTACCTTCGGCCCACCTTGGGCGAGTTGGTGCTATGAAAGGACTTGTATGAACACCCCGCGCGCAGCCCACGACTCGCAATCGGAGATGACCGAGCTCGTGCTGCCGAACGACGCGAACACCCTCGGCAACCTGCTCGGCGGCCGCCTGATGCACTTTATCGACCTGGTTGCGGCGATGGCCGCCTACCGCCATGCGCGGTCGCACGTGGTCACCGCGTCGATGGATCACATCGATTTCATCGCGCCGGTCCACGTGGGCGAGCTCTTGATCCTCAAATCGCACGTGAACCGCGGCTATCGCACCTCCATGGAGGTTGGGGTGAAAGTGTGGGCGGAAAATGCGCTGGAAGGCTCGCGCCGTCATGTCGCCTCCGCGTATCTAACCTTTGTGGCGGTCACCGCGGCCGGCCTCCCTACCCCCATCCCTCCACTCACCACGAGCGACGGGGAAGGCCTGCGCCGGTTCGAGGACGCCGGTCGCCGTCGTGAACAGCGCCAGGCCGAGCTGCAGCGCAGGCGCGCAGCCGGCAAGGTTTCGCCCCTGCCTTAACCGTTTTTTCGAAAGGATCACCTGCTATGGCTCACGGAAACACCCCGCAAGGCCCCGTCGCGCTGCCCGGCATTCGCCACATTATCGCCATCGGCTCGGGCAAAGGCGGCGTGGGCAAGACCACAGTCGCCGCCAACCTGGCCATCGCGCTCGCCGCCCTCGGGCAGCGCGTGGGTCTGATCGATGCCGATATTTACGGGCCCAACGTCCCGCTGATGTTCGGCAGCACGGCCCAGCCTCGAGTGGGCGCGAACAACCAGATTGAGCCGAATCTGGCCCACGGCGTCAAGCTCATCTCGGTCGGGCTTATCTCGCCGGGCGATAAACCCATGGTGATGCGCGGGCCCATGCTCCACCAGATCATCCGCCAGTTCCTGCAGCAGGTCGCGTGGGGGCCCCTGGACTTCCTGCTCGTCGACCTGCCTCCCGGCACGGGCGACGTGGTGATTTCGCTGGTCCAGACCGTGCCGCTTACCGGTGCCGTCGTGGTTTCCACCCCGTCCGATGTTGCGCTCCAGGACGCCCGCAAGGCGATCGAGATGTTTGGCCAGGTGAATGTGGAGGTGTTGGGTGTGATCGAGAATATGAGCCACTTCACCTGCCCGCACTGCCACCACGAGATCGACATTTTCTCGAAAGGCGGGGCCAAGCGCACGGCGGAGCAGTTTAAAGTGCCATTTTTAGGTTCGGTCGAGCTTGCGCCGGCGATCCGCGAGGGCGGCGATCACGGCGCGCCCGTGGCGACCGGGGGACAGGACGCGCCGTTCGCGGGAGAGTTCTTCGCGATCGCGCGCAGCCTTGCGGAACGCGCCGCGCAGCTCGAAGGGCGAGGCGAGGATGTGTTTGAGATCCAATAGCCGGACAAGGAAAAGCCGGAGCGTGAAGCTCCGGCTTTTCTGTTCTTGAGAGACCTAAGCGGCGGCCGGCGCTGCCAGGGCCTTTACGCGCGCGTTCAGGCGGCTTTTGTAGCGCGATGCAGTGTTCTTGTGCAGGATGCCCTTTTGCACGCTTTTGTCGAGCGCGGACACGGTCGCGCGGAACTGCTCAGCAGCGGCCTTGGCGTCGCCCTTCTGGATTGCCTCGCGCAGCAAGCGCAGGCTGCCGCGGATGCGGCTCTTGTTCGCGCGGTTCACCGCGGTTTTGCGCTTGGTCTGCCGGACGCGCTTGAGCGCGGATACATGGTTTGCCATTCTTCTCGATTCCTTATGGGCGGAACCCGGCGAACCCGGCCCGCAAACCTAGATTTTAGGGGAGAGTTCCGCTCGGGGTCAAGCGAGAAAGCCGCGCCGCATTGCCTCCGACCCCAAGATTGTCCGAGAGTACCATGCCACTATGCGCTTCGCAGCCCTAGCCCTCCTCGCGGCCGCCCCCACAGCTCTTGCCCAGTCCTCGCCGATTACCGCGGCAGTCGCCAGGCTTCAACAGGTGCAGCAGGCTTTCGGCAAAGGCGTCCAGATCTACGCATGCCAGAATGGAGGCGGCGGCCCGAAATGGATTGCTTTCGGTCCCGATGCGATCCTTTACCGGCTGCCTCCCGACGGTCCCGGCAGGCCCGAGCAGGTCGCCACCCACAGCATCGGGCCGGTTTGGCAGTGGAACGACGGCAGCGGCGTGTTCGGCACAACGCTTCTGTCCGTGCCCTCGACCGAGCCGAACAGCGTTCCCACCCTGATGCTGCAGCTGCAACCTTTCGGGAGCAAAGGCGTACTTTCGGGCGCGAGTACGGTGGTCCGCTCGGCTGCACACGGCGGGACAGCTCCCGCGCGCGGCTGCGATGCGGCCCATGTCGGCACCATGGCTCGCGTACCGTATACGGCAACCTACACCTTCTATACCTTTCCGGGCAGCAACAAGTAGCGCGCGGAAGCAAAAAGGGTGACCCGTGGGCCACCCTTTCCGGTTCGGTCTACCCTGAATCAGGCTGCCGCGCTTGCCGCCTGTGGGTTCATGCGCTGCGAAATGGTGTTAAGCAGCTCATTCGCGTGCTTTTCCTCGTTCAGCGTCTTCTGGAGCATTTCCGCGTGCTGCGGAAGATCCAGGATGTTAGCCCAGTCCCGCGCCGAGCCGTAGGAAGCTATTTCGAAGTGCTCAATCTTCTGCGCGCTCGCAATCAAGCCCGCATCCCGCACCGGGCCTTCCTTCGACTCGCTGATAATGTTGGCCCCGGCCGCGATGAGCGCCGTGGTTACTGCACACTTTTTGTCGTCAACCTTGCCGTCCAGGTCACCGATCATCTTTTCCAGGCGCTGCGCCTGCTGCTCGGTTTCCTGCTGGTGCGACTTGAAGGCCTGCTTGAGCTGCTCGTCCTGCGCGGCCTTGATCATGCTGCTGAGCCCGTCCACGATCTGGTTCTCCGCGGAAAGCAGGTAGCGGAGCTGCAGCGTATACAACGAGCGAAAGTCCTGAATGTCATTCGGCGTCAGAAAACCCATAGGGGAACCTCTTTGTGGCGGTAAGCGACCGCCCTTATCTACTAGGAGTGGGGGAAAGCCGGAGATGTTGGCTCCTTTTTCCACAGAAGTTCGGTCCCTCCAACATCCCGTCCCAGCGTTTTCACGCGCCGCCCATTGACGGGGCCGCCTCCCGGCGCTACTCTCCTCGCATCGACCCTCGTTTGAGCCGCGGCCCCGCTTTTCAGCCTGCTCCACAGGCCTTCGGGCCCGCGCTGCTTCCCAACAATCCACTCCATCATCGAATCTGTAGAGCCGCTCGGAAACGGCTTACGGCAGGAGGCCTATTCGCCCATTGATGCATACCAAAGCGCTCGATATCACGCCTAACCTTGAGCCCCTGTTCGGGACCCGCGATGAAAATCTCAAGCTGATGGAGCGCGAACTCCATGTGCGCATCGAGCTCGGCTCCGATGCGGTCCACGTTACCGGCCCGGAACCCGCGATTGCGCGCGTCGAGGGCATTTTCGCCGATTTCGAGCACCTGCGCCAGCGCGGCGTCCACCCCCACAACGGCGAGCTGAACGCCCTGCTCAAGCTGGTGGTGTGCGACCCGACGGTCACGCTGCGGTCGCTCATCGAGGCCGGCAATAAGCGCGCCTCGGCCGGGGTCAAGCGCATCGTGCAGCCCCGCTCCATCAACCAGCGCTGCTATGTCGAGGCGATCGAGGGGAACGACATGACCTTCGGCATCGGCCCAGCGGGGACGGGCAAGACCTATCTCGCCGTCGCCATGGCCGCTTCCGCACTGCTCGCGAAGAAGGTCAGCCGGATCATCCTGGTGCGCCCGGCTGTGGAAGCGGGCGAACGGCTCGGGTTCCTGCCCGGTTCACTGCAGGAAAAGATCGACCCGTACCTCCGGCCCTTATATGACGCGCTCTACGACCTGCTGGAGCCCGAACGGGTCGATAAGATGATCGAAAAAAACGTCATTGAGATGGCACCGCTCGCGTTTATGCGCGGACGCACGCTCAATGACGCTTTCATCATCATGGATGAAGCCCAAAACACCACCTCCGAGCAGATGAAGATGTTTTTGACCCGGCTCGGCAACAACTCCAAAGCCGTGATTACCGGCGACGTGACCCAGATCGATTTACCGAATCCGCGCCGTTCGGGATTGGTGGAGGCGATCCAGATCCTGTCCGGCACCGACGGGATCAAGTTCATCCACTTTGAGGAGGGTGACGTGGTGCGCCACCATCTGGTCCAGCGCATCATCCGCGCTTACGACCACTTCGGCCGCGCCGAGCAGATGCCGCTCGGCATGAGCGACCCTGGAGCGGAAGCACACCGGACTACGCGCCAGTAGGGCTTTGCGATAGCATGGAAGGCAACAGGAGAGCATGGCTCTCCTGTTGCTGTTTGGCTGCGAAGGAGAGTAGGGACGGCCGCGGGTGGGGCCGGCACCATGGTTGCAATTGCACCGGAACTGCGTATCGCGCGCGGCGCGCTCCCCAAGCGGGAGCTGAGCCGCTTTGCGAGCGCGGCGATTCCGCTCGAAGGCGAGCTCTCGGTCCTGCTCACAACCGACGCCGAGATGCAGCAGCTCAACCTCAGCTTCCGAAACAAGAACACGCCGACAGATGTGCTTTCTTTTCCCGCGGCCCCCTACGAGGGCGGTCCACGGCTCGCGGGCGACCTGGCCCTTTCCATTGAAACCGCACAGCGGCAGGCGGCGGAGTTTGGCCACTCGCTGATGGAAGAGGTGGAAATCCTGCTGCTGCACGGTCTGCTGCATCTTGCCGGGTTTGACCATGAAACGGACTCGGGACGGATGGCCCGGCGCGAGCGGCTGCTGCGCAAGCAATTCGCGCTGCCGCTCGGACTGATTCAGCGCGCCGCGCGCGAACCGGCGGCCAAGGCTGCTGCGCTATGAACTGGCTGCCCGGTTTGGTCTTCCTCCTGCTGCTCGGGACGCTCACGCTTGCCTCCTACATCGACCGGCTTTACTCGGAAATGGGCAAGTTTCTGTCGCGCGACTTCCAGCAGAATATCGATTTCTGGGAAGAGCGCATCGAGCCGCGCCTCGGCTTCAGCCGCGACCGGATCGCGCTTTCCTCCGCGGTGATTGCACAGCTCGCGCTCGCGGGCCTGGCGCTCCTGATTGCGGCCGTGCTGTTCCAAAGACCGGGAGCGCCGATAAGCGGCGATATCGCCCAGGCGGCCCTCGCGATGGTGCTCATCGTGGTGCTCTTCAACCGGTTGCTGCCGTATGTGTTCTTCACGCGCACACACGGCGCTTGGCTGCTCGTGTTTATTTGGCCGCTGCGCCTTCTCTTCGTGGTGTTTTTCCCGGTTACGCTGGTCATCACGTTTCTGCTTTCGATTGTGACGCTGGCGAGCGAGCCCGCGACGCCCGAGGAGGAAGACACGAACGGTGCCGCGGCGGTCGACGCGCTGATCGAGGCCGGTCAGGAAGAGGGCATTCTCGAGGAGGGCGACCATGAGCTGATCCGCTCCGCGGTCGAGTTCGGTGACAAGGTGGTGCGGGAGGTGATGACCCCGCGCCCGCGTGTCTTCGCCGTGCCGGAGTCGATCACGGTAGAGCAGCTGCTCACAATGCTCGATGCAAATCCCTTCTCGCGAGTGCCGGTCTTTGCGGGCTCGCTCGATGCGATTACCGGCATTGTGCATACGCACGATACCTTGCAGATCACCGACATCGAGGCCCGCACCTGTACCGTCGGCTCCATCGCGCGGCCTGCCGTGTTCACCCCGGAAACCAAGCGCGCCAGCGAGGCGCTGCGCGAGATGCAGCGCGAAAAGCAGCACATGAACATCGTGATCGACGA
>CAXTVG010000042.1:0-5368 GCA_964247505.1 uncultured Acidobacteriaceae bacterium | reverse complement strand
GGCGAAGTGGTCGAAGACAACGGCCTGCGGTTTGAAATCCTGGCCTCCACCGATCGCCGCATCGAACGGATGCGCGTGTCGCGCGCGGGCGCTGCTGCTTGAAAGGAAATTTGTAAGTGAAAAGTGGATTTGTTTCTATCTTAGGCCAGCCAAACGCGGGTAAGTCGACGCTGGTTAACGCGCTCACGGGCGAAAAGGTCGCGATCGTCACCAGCAAGCCGCAAACGACGCGCACCCGCATCCACGGCATTGTGGACGTGCCCGCGCGCAAGGGAAAGCACCCGGCCGCGCAGATCGTTTTCGTCGACACGCCGGGCGTGCACAAGCCAAGCACCCTGCTCGATAAGCAGATGATGCAGGTGGTCTACGACGCGCTTGAAAGCCGGGATGTGGTGATGGTGATGGTGGACGCTTCAAGGCGTTTGGAGCTGCCTGCGGGGCCAGAAGCCGTCGATGCGCCGCCGGGAGAGGACAAGCCGGCGGTGCGCCTCAGCAAAGACGCGAGCGAGGACGCGTTTGTTTTCGACCTGATCCGCAAGCTGGACTGCCCGGTGTTTCTGCTCATCAATAAAATCGACTTAGTCCCGCGCGACAAATTGCTGCCGATGATTACTGAGCTAACCGCGCTTCATCCCTTTAAGGAAGTGCTGCTGTTATCGGCGCGCAAACGCGATGGCCTTGACTTATTAGTGGACAAGCTGGTCGAGTATCTTCCGCAAGGCGAGCGTTACTTTCCCAAGGACCAGTTCACCGATCAACCGGAGCGGTTTCTGGCCGCCGAGCTGATCCGCGAGCGCATCTTGATGGAGACCGGGGAAGAGGTTCCTTATGCCAGCGCGGTGGTGATTGAGCAATGGGAAGAGCCGCCCGCGCCTGCGCGCAAATCCAGGCCGGATCCGGGTTTTGAAAAGCTGCCGCTGACCCGCATTGCCGCCGCGATCTACTGTGAGCGCGAAGGGCAGAAAGCGATCCTGATCGGCAAGGGCGGCGCGAAACTCAAGGCCATCGGAGCTTCCGCCCGCAAGGAGATCGAACAGCTGCTGGGCACGCGCGTTTTCCTGCAACTGCACATTATTGTTGAGGAAAATTGGCGCGAAAAGCGCGGCTTCCTCGACACCCTCGACTGGCGCAGGCAGCTGGACGAAATCGCCCGCGAACGCGCCCGCAAGCTGGAAGAGTGACGCTGGAGCGCTGGAGAAGCTTACCGTTCCTTCCCTCATCGCTTGTATCTGACTGCGGCCTCGATGCGCCGGCGTTGAAGGATTGCAACTGGCACGGGTGAGGAGTTCTCAGCTATGCTTGGGAGCGCTGCTCGATTCCCGTTCGAACGAAAGAGAGTTCATGGTCCTGCGCTCTGTTTTTGCTGCTTCCCTGCTTTCCGCCTCATTGACCGCGGTCGCACAAACCCAACCGGTGACACTCACAGTAGACGCGGGTGCCGCGAAGGCGAAGAGCAGCCCCACGCTGTACGGCCTGATGACGGAGGAGATCAACTACTCCTACGACGGCGGCCTGTATGGCGAGCTGGTGCGGAACCGGGTGGTGAAGCCGAGCTTTGGCGGCCTGGATCATTGGGACTTGGTGCAGCGGGGAACCTCGCAGGCGACCTTATCGACGGATACCACCACGGGGCCGAGCGCGGCGATTGCGGACAGCATGAAGCTGGACGTGACGGCGGCCTCGGCCGGGAGTGCGGCGGGGGTGGAAAACGAGGGCTTTTGGGGCATTCCCCTGCGCCCGGGCACGCAATACCAGGCGTCGTTTTACGCGAAAGCGAGCCGGCCGGGGATGACCGTAACACTGAGCCTGCTCGATGACGACACGGGCAAGACGCTGGTGGAGAAAACGGTTTCGGGCGTGGGCCCGGACTGGAAGCAGTACAGCGCGACTCTGGAGACCCCCGCGGGCGTGAAGGCGGGGTCGCGAAACCATTTTGTGCTGACGGTCGCGGAGCCGGGGACGCTGTGGATCAATCTCGTGTCGCTGTTCCCGCCCACCTATCACGACCGCAAGAACGGCAACCGGGTCGACATTATGGAAAAGCTCGCGGCGATGCACCCCGCGTTTTTGCGCCTGCCCGGCGGCAACTACCTGGAAGGCGACCGGATCGCCGACCGCTACCCGTGGAAGCAGACCCTCGGGCCGCTGGTGGACCGGCCCACGCACCCGAGTCCCTGGGGCTATCGCTCGACCGACGGGTTGGGATTACTGGAGTATCTGGAGTGGTGCGAGGACCTGCACATGCAGCCGGTTTTGGCGGTGTACGCGGGTTACTCGCTGAAGGGCGACCACGTTGACCCGGGCCCGGCGCTCGAGCCTTATGTGCAGGATGCGATTGAGGAGATTGAGTACGCAACCGGGGATGCCTCGACGAAATGGGGCGCGGAGCGCGTGAAGGATGGGCACCCGGCGCCGTTCCCGATCAATTATGTAGAGATTGGCAATGAGGATTGGTTCGATAAGTCGGGCAGTTATGAGGGCCGCTATGCGCAGTTCTACGACGCGATCAAGAAGAGCTACCCGAAGCTCGAACTGATCGCGACGACTGGTGTCAAATCGCGGCCCATGGATGTGCTGGACGAACATTACTACCGCTCCACGCAGGAGATGTACGGGGACGTGCACCACTACGACAAGAGCCCGCGCACCGGGACCAAGATTTTCGTGGGGGAGTGGGCGACCCGAGAGGGCACCCCGACGCCGGATTTCGGCGCGGCGCTGGCCGATGCGGCGTGGATGACGGGCATGGAGCGCAACTCGGATGTGGTGATCCTATCGAGCTATGCGCCCATGCTGACCAATGTAAACCCCGGCGGCATGCAGTGGGATACGGACCTGATCGGCTATGACGCCATGAATAGCTACGGCTCCCCGAGCTATTACGCGCAGATGCTTTTCTCGCAGCACCACGGAGACGAAATCCTGAACACGACCTTGTCCGGCTCGCCCGTGCGGTTGTTTGAGTCGGTCACGCGGGACGCGGCAAGCGGGACCATGTTTATCAAGCTGGTAAACGCGACGACGGACCCCGAGCCGGTTACGGTTCAGGTCACGGGCGGCGGCAAGCTGGGAAGCGGGCATGTGTATACGCTCGCCGGCTCCTCGACGGAGGCAACCAACTCGATCGGGGACCCCACCCGGATTGTGCCCGCGGAGCATGCGTTAGCGCCGGTGGGCGCGAACCTGCAGGTCACATTGCAGCCGCTGTCGATCAACGTGATCGAGCTGCCGGCGCGCCGGTAGCTGTAGGATGGCGATGATGCGTACATGGCTTGCTTTCGCCCTCTTCCCCGCCCTGCTTTCGCCTGCTATTTACGGTCAAGCGCCGAGCGCGCGGCCGACTGCTTCGAGCCTGCTTTCGCCTGCTCTTGAGGACTTAAAGGGCAGCCTTTCGGCGGTTCGCGTGGACCGGTGGAAGTCGTCGGGCTCGCGGCGCGAGGAGGCGAGCAGCAATATCGGCTCCATCCAGCGCGATCTGGACGGGACGCTGCCGGGGCTGCTCGCGACGGCGGACGCGGCCCCGGGGAGCGTTGCCGGAAACTTGCCTGTCTTTCGCAATGTAGACGCGCTGTATGACGTGCTGCTGCGCGTGGTGCAAACGGCAGACCTGTTCGCGCCCAAAGCCGACGCGGATACGCTGCACTCGGCGCTCAACTCGCTTGAAAACGCGCGCCGGTCGCTGGGCGATGCGCTCCAGTCCGCGGCCGCGGCTCAGGAGCAGCAAACGGCGAGCCTGCGCGCGCAGCTGCAGGCCCAGGCGCAGCAGACACCCGCGAAACCGGCGTCACCCGCCGTGGTGGATGACGGAGCGACGCCCGCCCCCGTCCATAAGCACAGGGCCACGAAGAAGCCGGCGAAGCCGCCTGTGACACCCCCGCAGTAAGGGCGCGGGAACCGGGCGGCGCTACGCGGTGTCCTTACCTAAAGCAGTGTTTCCATAGCCTTGCGCTCCGCTGTTGGTGCGCTGGGCCTCCGGCTGCTAAGGTGGAGGGCGAGCACACGTGGGCGCGGGAGCGGTATTGGGCAATCTTGCAAATGTGATCGGCGGGGCGCGGCCGGAAGAGGCCACGATCTTGCTTGAGCTCAAGGCGGGGTCGGAGGAGGCGTTCGCTTCCCTGATCGCGCAGTACCACGGGCCGATTTACAGCCTGCTGGCCCGCACAGTGCGCAACCCATGCGACGCGCCGGACCTGACCCAGGAAGTGTTTCTCAAGGTGTTCCGGGGGATTCGCGGGTTTAAGGGCGACTCCAGCCTGCGGACCTGGATTTACCGCATTGCGATCCACGAGGCCTCCAACCAGCGCCGCTGGTGGAGCCGGCACACGGGGCGCGAGGTCGCGCTCGATGCAGACGCGCCCGGCGGCGAGGAGGAAGGGCTTTCGCTGCTGGAAACCCTGGCTGCGGGGGGCGATTCGCCCTTTGACGCGGCGGCGCAGGCGGAGCTGCGCGTCCAGGTGGAAGCGGCGCTGCGCGAGGTGCCCGACCCGTACCGGGCCACTGTGGTTCTGCGCGATATCGAGGGGTTCGCGTATGAGGAGATTGCCGAGATCCTGGACGTGCAGCTGGGTACGGTCAAATCCCGGCTGATGCGCGGGCGCGCGCACCTGAAGGCGAAGCTGGCACCGGTGATGAAGGCCCGCATGAAGGGAGGCGTGCTGTGAACCTCCTGTTGTGTACGGAAGCGGAAGAGCGGTTTTCAGATTATCTGGACGGCACGCTTTCGGGCGTGGCGATGGCGGATATGCAGGAACACCTGCGGCACTGCGGCGCGTGCGCGCGCAGCTTTGCCGAGTGGCGCGGGACACTGGCCGCGCTCGAGGCGCTGAAGCTGCGCGTGGCCCTGTCGCAGGAAAAAGCGCGCACCGCGGCGTCCACGCTCGACCGGCTGAAACTGCGCTGGCAAAATACGGTCGCGCCGCTGGCGGTGCAGGCTTCCGCGGGCCTGGCCAGCGCGGTGCTGCTGGTGGGCACGGTGCTGCTGCTGGTGGGCACGCTAGCCACGCCCGAGCAGGCCGCGGCGCGGGATGAGCCGATCGGCATGGCCACGCCGCCGCGCCTTCTGTATGCCGCCGCGCCGGACCGGTCCAGTCTCCAAACGCCCCTGAACGGATCGGTGGTGGTGCGGGTTTTTGTCGACGCCCAAGGCAGGGTGTACGACTACCGGGTGATCTCCGGCACAGCCGACCCGCGCAGCCGGGCGGCGCTCGCCAACCAGATGCTGTGGAGCGTGTTTGAACCGGCACGCGTGTTCGGCGAGCCGGTGCGCGGGTCTGTGATTCTGTCGCTGGCCGGGGTTTCGGTTCCGGGCTAGAAGTCGTGAGCTTTCGCTCACGAGAACCCACGTCTCAGAATCGAGACGTGGGGCACC
>CAXTVG010000041.1:1476-11948 GCA_964247505.1 uncultured Acidobacteriaceae bacterium | reverse complement strand
GTATGTGTATTCCCTTGCTTGGATGCCCGCGTTGCTCCGCGACCTGTCCAGACCCCATGGACGGCTCACGTTTTCACCATGGTGAATTTGGTTTGCGCCGAAGCAGGCGGGGGAGAGCAAACTAACCTCATGAGCACAGCCGCGATCACAGCGCCGCCGCCGGTTATTCGCGCGAAGCCGGGCAGCCCTTTTCCTGAAGGACCAACTATTTTGTCCCGCCTGCGCGCCGGCGACATCCTCCGGCTCAATCCCCTGCCTTTTATGACCGAAAGCGCCCAGCGCTTTGGCGACTTCATTCACTACCGCGCCGCGGGCCGCCATATCTTCCAGGTCACCCATCCCGATCTGGTTCAGGAACTGCTCGTCACCGACGCGCGGCACCACCATCGCGGGCTGGTCATGCAGAAAGCCAAGCTGGTGCTTGGCGATGGCCTGCTTTCAAGCGAGGACCCGCACCATATGCGCCAGCGCCGACTCGCGCAGCCTGCCTTTCACCGCGACCGCATCGCCGCCTACGGCCGCATCATCGGCCAGTATGCGGGGGAAACCACGGCGCTTTGGCAGGATGGAGCGGTCCGCGACCTGTACGGGGACATGCAGCTGCTCAGCTTGCGCATCGTGGGAAAAACGCTGTTCGACTCCGAGCTCGAGTCTTTTAACCGCCGGGTTGCTGCATCGGTGGAGGCCTTTATGAGCTTTCTTCCGCTGGCTTTTTTGCCCGCGTCCGAGCTCATCCTGAAGCTGCCGCTCCCACTCACGAACCGCATCCGCCGGTCGCGGGTGGAGCTCGATGAAATGATCTTCGGGATGATCGCTGAGCGCCGCCGGGATGGGCGCGACCGCGGTGACCTGCTGTCCATGCTGCTCGCCGCGCAGGATACGGAGGAAGGCACGGGCGGCATGACCGACGAGCAGGTCCGCGCCGAGTGCGTCACCGCCCTGCTCGCCGGGAATGAAACTACCGCGAACGCCCTTTCTTTCGTGCTCTGGCTTATCGCCGAGCACCCGGAAGCGCAAGCCCGGCTCCAGGCCGAAGCCACGGCTGTACTCGACGGCGAGTCCGCCAACGCTGCCCACTATCCCGCGCTGGTTTGGGCGCGTGCCTGCTTCGCCGAAGCTATGCGCCTGTACCCGCCGGTTTGGACCATCGCCCGCACCGCCGCCGAGGAGTACACCTGGCGCGGCTTCCGCATCCCCGCGGGCTCGGTCCTGATTGCACCGCAGTGGGTCGTGCACCGCGACCCCCGCTTTTTTCCCGACCCCGGCGCGTTCCGCCCCGAGCGCTTCCTTCCCGAGGGAAGCGAAGGCCGCCACCGCTTCGCCTACTTCCCCTTCGCCGCGGGCAGCCGCCAGTGCATCGGCGAGGGCCTGGCCTGGATGGAGGGCACTTTATCGCTCGCCACCATCGCCCGCGACTGGACCCTTTCGCCCCCTCCGGACGCTCCGCGCGAGCTCCGGCTCGACCCCAAGGTGACTCTGCGTCCCAAGGGCGGCGTCCCGCTCCACCTCACCCGCCGATCAGCCTAGGGGTGACAACCAACATGGCACCCCACGTCTCGCTTTCGAGACGGAACCCCAAGGAACTCGCGTGCACGGGTGCCCCATGTCTCGCTTTTGAGACGTGGGTAGTCCTGAGCGAAAGCTCAGGACCTTTCTCTCGTCCCCCCCTACCAGAACTGAGGGGCGCTCTCTGCTGGAATATCACCTTCGCTTGCTCTTCGCCCCAGAAAGGAGTACCGTTTCCACATGGGCGAACAAACAGCGAATCCGCTTTTCCCCATCTTCCAGGGTGGCACGGCTCCTCTTACCGGAATCGCCAAGCTTGCAGCCGCAGCCGAGCAGGCCGGCACGGGCCACCTCGTGCGTTTCCACGCCCTTCCAGCCAAGTCTGCCCTGAACCGCTCTGTTTCCAAGCGCAAACTCTGGTTCGCCCGCACCATCAACCCGTACCGGGGCTGCGAATTCGCCTGCCGCTACTGCTACGCCCGCTACACCCACGAGTTCCTCAACTTCCCCGACCCGGCTGCGTTTGAGCGCGAAATCTACATCAAGCAGAACCTCCCCTGGCTGCTCGAGCAGGAGCTGCGCGGCTTCGATCCGGCGGAGGAGATTGCGATCGGCACCGCCACCGACCCCTACCAGCCGGTCGAGCGCCAGGCCCAGGTCACGCGGGCCGTTCTTGAAGTGCTGTCCCGGCAGACTGGATTGCGCATCGGCCTCGTCACCAAATCCACGCTCATCGAGCGCGACACGGAGCTGCTCCAGCGTATCGCCGCCCGCAACACCCTGACCCTGCACATCACAATCACAACCACGGACGCAAAGCTCGCCCGCAAGCTCGAGCCGCGAGCTCCACGGCCCGATTTGCGTTTTGAGACGGTCCGGCGACTGCGCTCCGCCGGGCTGACTGTAGGCGTGCTCTGCTCGCCGCTGCTGCCGGGCATCACCGATAACGGCCCAGCGATAAACCTGGTCGCCCGCGAAGCCGCCCGCGCCGGCGCGAGCTTTTTCTCCGCCGAGCCGCTGTTCCTCAAATCCTGCTCGCGCGAAACGTTTTTCCGGTTTATCGCCGAGGAGTTTCCCGCGCTCGCGAAAAGCTACGCCAATCGCTATGCGGCTGACGCCTTTGTCAGCCCGGCATACGCCGCGCGCATCCGCACCCTGGTCGCAGAGACCACGCGCCGCCACGGACTCCAGCACCGGACCATGGACGCCATCCTCACCCGCGAGCCGCAGCCGGAAGCGCCCAGAAAAGCCCCGGCGCAGGCTCTTCTGTGGCCCGAGGACAGCCTTTCCGCGTCGGCCTAGCGCGTGATCAAAACCTCGTACAGGTTGTCCTTAGCCAGAAAGAACCGGGTGCTGTCGAAAGCGGAAAACAGCTTCTCGATGTTGCGGTTGGTATACACCCGCCGCACCGGGAACTTGTCCGTTTCCTGCATCTCGACCTGGTCGGTCCCAGTCAGGTGATAGCGGTAGTACTCGGTGTTCGGCCCGGTCATTTTGGTGTGGAAGATCGCCAGCAGCTTACCGCCTGGGCGCATCGCTTCGTAAATCTGAGCGATCAGAGGCTGCACCAGCGCCTCCGGGATGTAGTCGAGCGCCGTCCACAGGAGCACAACATCGAACTCCCGTCCGCCAAAATCCATGTTCTGCTCGAAAAACGCGGCAGTATCGAAGCCCGGCAGCTCCCCGGGCTCTGGCGCCGGCGTTTCCCACCCGCCCCGTAGCGCTTCCGCGGCGAGATCCGCCATCCACACGCCATGTCCGGCTCCGGTCAGGAAATTTACATTTCCGGCCGATGTCGGGCCCACGTCCAGCACCCGCAGGTTCGGCTCGACCGCTAAATGCTTGCGCAGCGCGGCCCAGGCACTGGAATGCCGGGGAATGCGCGGCCCCGACAGGGTGGTGGGCCGCTTGCCTGTTTCTTCACGCTTTCTGAATAGGGTGCTGAGCACTGCTGAGCGAGCCTCGTCTGGAATAAAGGTGTGGTTGAAAGAAGGAGCGTTAGCGTGCTTGCGCTGCGCCCGGAGCCTGCGCGGCGTTTTGGCCCGTCGCGGTGGTCGCTGCTGCGGCTGCAGTCTGCACCAGATCGACCTTGCCGGAAAAACCCGCGTTTTCCTCGATTGAAAGCCGCGAAGCCTGGATGTCCCCGATCAGGGTCGCGCCCGAGCGCAGCTCCACCCGGCCGGTGGCCGTAATATTGCCGTTCAGCGTTCCCTGGATGATCACGTCGCGCGCTGAAACGTTGGCCTGCACCTTGGCATTCGGACCCACGGTAAGGCGGCTTCCCGCGAGGCTGATGGTGCCTTCCACGAAGCCATCGATCACCAGGTCTTCGCTGCCGCGCACTTCTCCGCGCACCTGCAAGCTTTTTCCAATGCTCGCGCTCACATTTTCCACAACTGCCATCCGTCTGATCTCCTCGATTTCCGCCGCAGTGGCGGGCTCCCCCCACTGTACATCAGGTTTCCGCGCGCACAACCCATCACAACTCTAACCGCATCCGGAGTGCACACCAAGTTACCTTGGAGTACGTCCAAGAAGAAAAGCGCTGGCGCCAAGGCGCATAGTGGTCGATAAGGAAGAGAACGATGCGCAAAGACCACACTCTGAGCCCGACCAAGACGATTCGCAAGGCCGCCGCCCTGCTTCTGGAGGCAGCGCCGCACCTTCTCACGGATCGCGACCAATCCGCTTCCCCGGACCCCTTAGAGATCGTGCTCAATGCGTCCTTTCAGGTGCTGCTCTCTGGCAACCAGGGCCATCCGTTTCGCTACCTTTATCACAAGCTGGACGACGGTAAGGCGACGACCAAGGAAGTGATCGAAACCAAGGAGGGCAGCATTTCCCGTTTGCTGGAGGTCAACGGCCAGCCGCTGGATGCGGATGCGAACGCGAAGGAACTGGCCCGCCTCAACGCGCTGCGGGATGACCCTGCGGCCCAGGCCCGCCGGCACAAGCGAGAGCAAACCGACGGCGGCCGCGCGGATGAAATGGTGAAGCTGCTGCCCAGCGCTTTTGTGTACACCTACCTCGGCATGGTTCCCGGGCCGAACGGGCCTTGCTACCGGCTCAAGTTCGAGCCCAACCCGAACTTTAACCCGCCCGACCGCGAGGCCGAGGTGTACCACGGCATGGAAGGCGAGCTGTGGGTCGACCAGGGCCAGCAGAGAATGGTCCGGTTCGACGCCCACCTGATCGCGGATGTGAACTTCGGATGGGGTTTCGTGGGGCGCTTGTTCAAGGGCGGAACGATCCTGGTCGATCAGAAGGATGTGGGCGAGCACCACTGGGAAACAACGTCCATGCGCCTGCACTTGTCGGGAAAGATCCTGATGGTGAAAGCGCTCGACATTAACACCACCGAGAGTTTCACCAACTTTGAGCCGGTTCCCAACGACGGTTACCAGGCCGCCATTCAGATGCTGGAGAGTCCCCGTTTCGCCGAGGCGACTGCCGGGAACCCTTAACTTCACGCAGGAAAGGCGGCGCATGGAAACGCGCCGCCTCTTCTGTTTTCGCTCCCGCCTCTAGGAAAAGCTGCTGGTATCGTCGCCGCCGAAGTCTCCGCCGCCATCGGAAAAATCATCCCCGTAGCTCGAGTCCTGCGCGCCAGAGTCGTAGCCGCCCTGGGGCTGCTCGTCCGGGCCGGCGATGGAGTCGTTTCCGCCGCCGCCCGCGTTTGGATCGTCGTAGTAGTTATTGATGATCTCTTCGCGAGGCGCATCGCCGTACCCTCCGCCGAAACCGCCGCCGCCGCCGAAGCCTCCAAATCCACCGCCGCCGCCGTGCAGCAATCCTTCGACCCCCTGAAACGCGAGCGCGCCGGCCGCAACCCCGGCCGCGGTCGTTGCGGCGGAACGCAGGAAGCTAGGCTGGCCGCTCGGAGCCGCCTGGTACTGAGGCGGGGCTTGGTACTGAGGCGCAGACTGCGGAGCATACTGCACAGGCTGGTATTGCTGCTGGGGCGCGGCCTGGGGCTGCTGGTCGTGGTGCCCGAACAGGCTCCCGAGAAAACTCGTCGGCTTGGACTGCGCCTGGGAGGGCGGGGTTCCCTGCAGCGACATCATCTGCCGCTTCGCCTGCTCCAGCGCGATGTTCTGCACCAGCACAGTCTGCGCCAGGATGTACACGGCATCAGGATTGCGGCTGAGACCGTCCCGCAGCAGGCGCTCGGCGGAGTCGTCCTTCTCCTGAAGCGGGGTACTGTTCACCTTGCGAACCAGGTCGTTCAGCATGTCTTGTTCTTGCGGCGTCATCTTTTCTCCTCGGCCGGCTTAGCAGCGCGGCCAATTTCACTCCATTAGACGCACAGCCCGGCGCGGAGTTGGCGGGGCAGCTTACGATTCGAGCTCAGGCCACCGCATACGCGCGTACTTCGTCCCGGCGCACGGTGAGCCGATCGACCAGATCGGTGCGCACGGCAAAGCCGCGGCCTGGCGCGTCCGGCACCGCGATCTCGCCCAGCGCGGACACTTCCACGGCAGGCTCGATGATGTCCTCCGCCCAGTAGCGGCTGGAGGCGGAAATATCGCCCGGCAGAGAAAAGTTGGGCAGCGACGCGAGCGCGATATTGTGCGAGCGGCCGATCCCGGTTTCGAGCATGCCCCCGCACCACACCGGAATCGCGCGCTCCATCGCCGCGTTGTGGATCCCGATCGCCTCAGAAAACCCGCCCACCCGGCCTACCTTAATGTTGATGACCCGGCAGGAGCCCATTTCGATCGCGGCCAGCGCATCCCGCCGGTTGCGGATGGACTCATCCAGGCAAACCGGCGTTTCGATCTGCCCCTGCAGCATGGAGTGGTAGTAGAAATCGTCGCTCCACAACGGCTGTTCGAGCATCATGAGATCGAACGCGTCAAACGAGGCGAGGTGGGGGACGTCGTTCAGCCGATAGGAAGCGTTCGCGTCGGCAGACAGCCGGATCGAGGGCCAGTGATTGCGAACTGCCTCGAACACCCGGGTGTCCCAACCCGGCTTGCACTTGACCTTGATGCGCTGGTAGCCCGCTTCGAGCGCCGAAGCGACTCGCTCCAGCAGGATTTCGACCGAGGGCTGGATGCCGAGCGAAACCCCGCACGGGATCGCCGCGCGCGAGCCGCCCAGCAGCGAGGCCAGGCTCACGCCCTCGGCCTGCGCCTGCAGGTCCCAAATCGCGTTTTCAAGCGCCGCCTTGGCCATGCGATTGCCGCGGACCTGGCGAAAGATGGCGTGGCACTTGCCGCCGTGCTCCGGTTCGGCCTGCAGCAGCGCCGGCGCCAGCTCTTCGCGAATCACGTGCCAAGCTGTCTCCACGGTTTCCTCGCTGTACCAGGGGTGCTCGCCGGCCACGCACTCGCCCCACCCGCGCAGCCCCTCGCCAACCACTTCAGCCAGCAGCACCCGGCGCCGGTCCGTCGTCCCGAAGCTGGTCTCAAACGGCGCGACTAAACGCATTTCGAGTTCCCGTAGGATTATCGAGTCGACTTTCATAAAGGCTCAGCTCTCCTGGAGGTCGTCGTCCTGAGTCTACCGGCAAATTCAGTTTCCACAGCGCGGAATCGCGGGCTCACGGTTTCGCTTGCGTGGAAGTTTGCGGGCGGGAAAGCAGGTACTTCCCTCCCCCATCCGAGCTGGGTTCAAAGCCGGTCGCGACCCAACCCTCGGCAAAGGCCGCGGTCAGGCTGGATCGAAGGCCTGCCTGGTCCTCAGCAGAGTGCCCGCGATCCCCGGCGGCAGGTACTCCGATGCGTAAACCGTACGCTGGAGCGGGCCTGTCCTCCGCATCCAGGCGCCACTCCGCCAGGAGCCGGTCCGTGGGCAGCGTATCGCGGTGTCCGTAGAAGTCCGGGAGGTACACACGCGCGGTTGCGCCGAGGCGCTGGAGATTGAAGAATGCGTTTTTAGCGACCAGCGGGTCAAAAGTCCAGCGCATCAGCCGGATGCCGCGCCCGAGCGCGTCGTCGCGCTGCCAGAGCTTAAGCGCTCGTCCCAGGCCGCAGTTCCTGTGCAGGGGGGCGACGGCCAGCATGTGCGAGTGCAGGTAGGGCGTTGGCGGGGCGCCGGGCTGAAGCGCGGCAACGGCCATCGCGAACCCGGCCAGCCTTCCCTGCTCGTCCCAGGCTGCAACAACCTGGCCGCCAAGCGTCTGTGCGAGCACAAACATATTGCGCGGCACGACCTGAAGGTCCGAATAGCCCCAGGTTTCCTGCTGGAGAGCGACGCACGCGTCCAAGTCCTCGAGACTTGCCGCCGTTCGCAGCGTAAAGGCGGGTCCGTTTGGGGAGCGGTAGACCGCCTGGGACGCGTTCGTCACTTCCCGCCGCGCTCCCGTCGCTTCGCCTCCGCCCACAGCGCCTCAAGCTCTTCGAGTGAGCGCTCCTCAAGCGGCGGCCCCCCTGCATTTTCCATGGAATGAAAGCGGGCGCGGAACTTGCTATTGCTGTCGCGCAAGGCAGTTTCGGCGTCCACCCCGAGCTTGCGGGCCAGGTTTACGGTCACAAAGAGCAGATCGCCAATTTCGAGTTGAAGTTCCAGCGTAGCTTTCCCGTCCGCCATGCCGGGGTCCGCCCCGTTCCGCGCCGCGGCAGGGCTGTCCGAGGCAGAAAAGGCCATGGGGACGATTTCGGCCTCGACTTCGCCGACCTCTTCCCGAATTTTGGCGAAAATGCCCGAAACGTCAGGCCAGTCAAACCCGCACTTCGCAGCGGCAGAGCCTAGCTTCTGCGCTTCCAGCAGGGCGGGCTGGCTGCGAAGCACGCTAGCGAGTCTTGAGCGACCAACCTCATCCCGATTCTCGGTTTTGTTTTCCATCCGCTTGATTTGGGACCATTTAGCCAGCACTTGGATCGCATCGATTCCCGCACCGGCTTCCAGCTCGGCCCGATTTCCTGCCCTCGCGGAAGCCTCTGCCCCAAATACGTGGGGGTGTCGCCGGATCAGCTTCCGGTTGAGCCCCTCGACAACTTCCCCGATCGAAAACTCGCCCGCTTCCGACGCCATTTGCGCATAAAACAGCACTTGTAAAAGCAGGTCGCCGAGTTCCTCGCACAGGTCCGCCGGGTGCTTGCGCTCGATCGCGTCCAGGACCTCATACGTCTCCTCGAGCGTGTAAGGGCGGATTGTTTCCGGCGTCTGTTCGCGATCCCAGGGGCACCCGCCCGGGCCGCGAAGCTGTGCCATGATCGCGACCGCTTCCGAGAAGAGCTCGCCTGCGCTTAGGGGTGTCGCCATGGCACCACTTTACCCGATGCCCTACACTCGGGATTGGACGTGGCCCCACTTACCCCAGCTTCGGCAGCCGTCGCGGTGGCCGCGGGCCTGCTGCTCGGCAGTTTTCTTAATGTTTGCATCGTGCGGCTGCCCCGACACCAATCTATTGTCTGGCCTGGATCGCATTGCCCGCGCTGCGCCGCGCCCATTCGCCCCTTCGATAATGTCCCCGTGCTGAGCTATTCCCTGCTCCGTGGGCGCTGCCGCGATTGCCGGGGCTGGATTTCGCCGCAGTATCCGCTGGTTGAGGTGGGGCTGGCTGGGCTTTTCGTCCTGTGCAGCGGGCTTTTCCGCTCCCTGCCCTACACGCTGGAGGCTTGCGCGCTTTGCTTCCTGCTCCTTGGGCTGCTGGTGATGGACGCGAAAACATTTCTGCTGCCGGACGCCTTTACACTGCCCGGCGCGGCTATGGGTCTTCTGCAGGCGGGTTTGCCCGGCGGCGGACTAGCGGGCTCGCTCCGTCTCGCTGACCACGCGCCCTTTCCGGTTCCGCAGTGGCCGCCTTTCGTGGGCAGCGTGGCGGGGGCGGCGCTAGGGGCTGGTTTTCTGCTGCTGCTTCGCGCGGCCTACAAGGCGCTTCGAAAGCGAGAGGGCATGGGGCTGGGAGACGTGAAGCTGGCAGCGCTGGTGGGCGCGTGGCTGGGGGTTGCAGGCGTTGCGCTTACGCTGGTTCTGGGTGTGTTCCTGGGCGCATTGGCGGGCGCGGCGCTTGCGCTTTCGGCTCGAAAAGACCCCGGTTCGCTCCGGCTGCCCTTTGGAACTTTCCTGTGCGCGGCGGGGCTCCTGACGATATTTGTGGGTCGGGCAATCTTAACGTGGTACTTTCACTTCTGGCACTAAGCCATTCGATAAAAGCTACTTACCGGCAAGCTCGACCAAGGCCCTTTTCGCATCCTTACTGTGTTTGCCTTTCGGATCGGCATCCAGATAGAGCTTATAGTTTGCCGCAGCTTCGTCGAGGTGAGCGGATTTCCGGGCGGCTTCCGCCAGGTAAAACACCGCTTCCGCGTTCCCCGGTCCCACCTCGGTCGCTTCCTTGAAGCGCGAGTACGCCCCGGTGTAGTTGCCATCGCCCATGTAAAGCTGGCCCACCCGCACGTCCTCCTTGGACAGCTTGGGGTCGTTCACCACGCCGCCGGCTCCGTTGCTCGCGTGCGCGTCATGGTCGCCCAGCAGGTCCACGCCCTTCATACGTGTGCGGCTCGAGCTTTCCGGCTCATTGCCCGGGGCGGTTGCGGCCGGCCCATCGGAAGCTGCTTTATCGCCGGCACCGGCGTCCTTGGCCGCGGCTTCGGACTCCGCCTCGGGGAAGGGATTGTCCTGCGCTGGAGCAGGTGTGGCCTGCGCTTTCGGCGCGGCCGGAGCCGCCTGTGGGGCGTTTTGCGCCGCGGCCGAGAGCCCTAAGAACCCGGCCGCACCGACCGCCAGAAGTGTCCTGTTCCAATGGCTCACCATACCCTATATTGGACGCGAAAATAGCACAGTTGGCTACCCACGCGCCATCGCAAGCTACCCGCGCCGTCCGCGGGCTACCCGCGCCGTCCGCGGGCTATACTGCGCTGCATGGCTCTAGTCATCCGCTCGTCCGCGATCCACGCCGCGGGCTGCTACACCACGACCCCTATCCGCAGGGACGCCTACGTGGTCGAGTACACCGGCCCGCGCCTCTCGAAGGACGAGGCCGACATCCGCTACGAAAATCTGCCCATGACCTACCT
>CAXTVG010000041.1:0-1376 GCA_964247505.1 uncultured Acidobacteriaceae bacterium | reverse complement strand
ATGTTTTCGAGCGAAAAAAGCTAAAACCGCCTGCGCGGCTGGCGGCCACTTCGTGGCGGGTATTTTTGGGATTGGTGGCGCTCCCGTTGGTCGCGGTCGAGATTCCCGGATGCCGACCAACGGAAATCCCACAGCTGCCCACCAAAACACCCCACGAAGTGGGCGCCAGCCGCGCAGGCGGTTTTAGCCTTTTACAATAGAACGAACGATGTCTTATCAGGTTCTAGCCCGCAAATACCGCCCCCAGCGTTTCGCCGACGTCATCGGCCAGGACCACGTCACCCGCACCCTCGCCAACGCTCTGGAGCAGAACCGCATCGCCCACGGCTATATCTTTTCCGGCCATCGCGGGATCGGCAAAACCACCATCGCCCGCATCCTGGCCATGGCGCTCAACTGCCGCCGCGAGATCGGCTCGCCGGAGCGCCCGAGCTTTGAGCCCTGCGGCACCTGCGAAAGCTGCACGGAGGTCCGGGCCGGGAACGCGGTCGACGTGATTGAGATCGACGCCGCGACCAATCGCGGGATCGACGAAATCCGCGAGCTGCGGGACGCCGCCCGCTACCGCCCGGCACGCGACCGCTTCAAAATTTACATCCTCGACGAAGCGCACCAGATCACAGATGCCGCCTTCAACGCGCTCTTGAAAACGCTGGAAGAGCCGCCCGATCATGTGGTTTTCATGATGGCGACCACGCAGCCGGAGGACATCCTCCAGACCATCCGCTCGCGCTGCCAGCATTTCTCGTTCCACGCGGTCAAGTTCGACGCAATTCTGGCGCAGCTCAAGACCATCGCCGCCGACGAGCATGTGGCCGCCGAGGATGAAGCACTGGCGCTGCTGGCCGAGGCCGGGGATGGCTCCATGCGCGACGCGCTGTCGATCATGGACCAGGCGATCGCCTCGGCGCCGCTCGAAAACGGCCAGGCCAAGCTGGAAGCCGCGCCCATTCGGGAGCTGATGGGGACCATGCCGAACGCGGTGTTCGCGCGGCTGCTCGAGTCGGTAAGCGAGGGCAACTCCGCCGCGGTTCTGGCGGAGCTGGACCGGCTGCTGGGCGCGGGCAACAGCCCGGCGCAGATCGCGCGGCAGTTCGTGCGCTATCTGCGGAACGCGCTGATGGCCCGGATCGGCGGCGAAAATACAGAACTGCTGCAGATTTCGCCCGACGAGCGCACCCGCGCGGCGGCTTCCGCGCTGCTGTTCGGCGAGGAAGAGCTCACGCGCTTTCTCCAGATCATGCTGCGCACGTTTGACGAGCTCGGCTACCGGCAGGAGCAGCGGTTCCACCTGGAGCTGGGCGCGCTCAAGCTGGTGCATTTGCAGCGCCTGCTGCCGGTGGAGGAGCTGCTTTCGCAGCTGGGCAGTGCGCCGG
>CAXTVG010000040.1:6538-11977 GCA_964247505.1 uncultured Acidobacteriaceae bacterium | reverse complement strand
TGATGAGGTCCTGGTGTTCGTGGGGGTTTGTTTCTCTCTTCGAGTAGCGGGCGAGCGCTGCCCTGTTCCGCTCGGCCGGTTGCGGCCAGCCAGTCGTCAAGAAAGCCGAGAAGTTCGCTAGGCGGCTTGATCGCGAAAGCTGCATGCGAAGCGCGGAACTCAGAGCGCACGAGTAAGCTAAGCCCCCCTGCTTCCCTCATCGCCTCGAAAGCATCTTCATCTGTCGTATCGTCCCCGAGGAAGGCCGCCGCGTTTGGCTCGAAGCCGGCCAGAAGCGCCCGGACTGCATGAGCTTTGGTTCGGTCGGCCGCGCGCAGCTCCATGCCCCCGTCGAATGGCAACAGAGCTAGCGAGTTTCGGCCGACATAAGGGAGGAACGCAGCTTCGGCCGCCTGCTTCGCGCTTGTCAAGCTTCTTTCCTGCTCTGCATCCTGCAAAGTGCGCCAGTGTAGAGCCACACTCCCTATTTTGCGCTCAACCATCTGCCCCCAACCTGCGGATTCGAGTGAAGCTTGCGCTCGGTCCAGAGCACTGTGCTGTGCACGTGTCGGTTCCATCCGCCGATAGCTGCCATCGAGGGCGCGATGCTCGCGGCCGTGCATGCCCCAAACTTCTGTCCTGCCGGCGAGCGGCAACAGCGCAATCAGCTCGGAAATAGGCCGTCCGGAAACAAAGGCCAGCCTTGTGCGTCCGGCAGCAATGCGCCCGAGCCTTTCCGCCACACCCGGGTAAGGCACAGCCTGCATTTTGTCTTCCTGAAAAGGCGCAAGGGTACCGTCGTAATCACAGATCAACAGCGATAGCTCCGAATCGCGAACAACGCCAAAGAAATGCTTCCGCTTGCCCGGGCTCGACACCCAGGGCAAAGGAACAGTCATCGCACTTTGGATCGCCGACGAGGTCATATTGAGTAAGATGCAGCGAAGCTGAACACTTGCGCGTCCCAAGCTGCTTCCCGGCAATCACCGCGCCGCTATGGCCCGCGCCATCTCCGGCACCACCACAAGATCGACACGCCGATTTTTTTGCCGTCCCTCCGGCGTCCGGTTGTCCGCAACCGGACGGTACGGGCCATAGCCGGCCATGGAAATGCGGGTCGGGTCGTAATGTGTTTGGTCTACCAACAGCTGCAGCACCGTCATAGCTCGCGCCGCGGACAACTCCCAGTTCGAAGCGAACACGGAATTGTGGATCGGTTGGTTGTCCGAGTGGCCTTCCACGCGAAGGGTGAGCCCGTGCTGCTCAAGGATAGCGCCGGCCTGCTCGACCTTGGAAGCCTGGCCGGGAAGCAAGTCCGCCTCCCCGGAGTGGAAAAATCCGAGCTCCTGAAAGGAAATTACCAGGCCGTCCGGCATTTGCTGGAGAGACACCTGGTGTTTTTCGATGGAATCGCCAAGCACGGAGCGAAGTTGCGCGGTGAGCGCGTTGAGGTTCGGTAACGGATGCGCACTCCTGCTGTCAGCCGACCCGGCCGAGGTAGTAGCCGAGTGCTTGCCTGAAAAACCCGAGTGAATCGCTCCCGAAAGTGTGCCGAAAGCATCCGCGCTGTGCCGTGAGGTCGCGAACAGCACGACGAAGAAGGCGAACAGCAAGGTCATAAAGTCCGCATACGAAACCAACCAGCGGTCATGGGAGACGAGCGCTGCTTGGCGGCTCCGGCGTCGGCGGGATACTGGGCGGGCAGATTGCGAATCGAACGCGCTCATCGGGCCACCAGCTGCGCTATAGGCGCAGACGCTCGCTCCCCGGTTTGAGCACCGAGCCGCTCTCGCAGCGCGCGCGGACTGGCGCCGTCAATCATAGCCAGCACCCCTTCCAATGTTGTTTCTCGAAGATGCTGCGCTTCCCGGGCGCGCCCCCGCAGCTTACCCGCGATCGGCAGCAGAAACAGGTTCGCCAGACCCACCCCGTACAGCGTAGCCACGAAAGCCACGGCGATGCCGCGGCCGATTTCACTCATATTGTCGAGGCGCTGCATCACCTGAATCAGCCCTAGTACCGCGCCCAAAATACCGACGGTGGGCGCAAAACCACCGGCCGCCTCCCAAACACTGGCCGCCCGCTCGTCTTCCTCTTCCAACCGCAGCAGCTCCAGGTCCATAATGTCCCGCACCTCTCGCGCATGCATGCCATCGATGGCCAGCATGAGCGCTTTGCGAAAGAACGGGTCTTCAACCTTTTTGAGCTCCGGGTCAAGTGAAACAATCCCGTTCCGCCGCGCTTGAAGAGCAAATCGCAGGATCTGATCGGTGCGCGTGCGCGCTTCCACTCCGCCTGCCGCAAATGCCTGAAGCAGCGCCCCAAGTGCCTTCCGTACCATGGTCAATGGAAACTGCACCAAAATTGCGCCAAGCGTACCGCCCAGCACGATCACCGCCGCTGTCGGCTGAAGTACCTGCTCGAATCTCCCTCCTTCGAGAGAAAACCCGAGCGCGATGGCTGTTGCCGCCACTACCAAACCACCGACCGTGCCTTTTTCCACTCTTCGCATCGCTTTACCCCGGTCTGCCATGTTTCCCTTATCGGCAGCCCGCGCCTTTCTATGAGCCCGTTGCTCGGCTAATCTGCTTGAGCCGCCGTTCGCAGCCCAATCTCGTGCCCAGCCCGCTGCAATTCATCAGATACGGGAAACCGCTCAATCCCACGTAAAATCGCCTCGCTCGCTGCGGTGCGATTCCCAATCTGGTTCAAAATCGCGGCGTGTCTCAAAAAAGAACGGGGTTCGGGAAGCAGCTTGGTGATCTGTTCGGCGGCTTCCGCAGCCTCAGTCAAGCGCTCGGTCGCTACCGCGGCGCGAAGCCGCATCTGTTGCAAAGGCAGCAGCCCTGGGTCATACTCCAGGCCCATGTCCGCCATGCGCAGCGCTTCCGGCCACTGCTTGATTTGCGCGTGCAGCTCCGCGGCATACAGAAACGGAAAAGCCTGCGCATAGGAAAACGCCTGCTTTTCCGCCCGCGCAATCGCCTTTTGCATGCGGGCCGTGCCTTGCTCCGCATCTCCCTCCTGAATCTCCAGCAGCGCGAGCTTGGCCTGAATGGAAATGGATTCAGGGTCTCGGGCGTGCGCCTCTCCAAAGGCCGCGCGAGCTTCCCCCCAGCGCCCAAGCGCGCCCAAGGCATCCCCTTTCAACAGGGCCCGCCTTCCTTCGTGGCCGGCGCCATCCGGGATCTGCTCCACGGCGATCAGGGCCGCCTCGAGCTGCCCGAGTTGTAACAGCGCGGATGCGATATAGACCCAGAGCTCTTCCTGCTTGCTCCCCAACGCGGCAGCCCTCATAAAGCAGTCCAGGCCGTCTCGATATCTGCCGGACCAGGCACAAAGAGCGTCTCCAAACTGAAGCAGGGTTTGCGGGTCGTCAGGCCGCTCTTTCAGCTTTTTTTCCAGCAAGTCGTGATAAAGCTGATGTTTGCGCTTCATCCCTTTATCGTCGATCAGATACCAACCAAAGTGGTGAATGAAAAATCCGGCCCTGCCGATCGGCCGACCCAGCTCGATCATCCGGTATTCGACCTGCTCGTGAACAGGCCCTCTATAGTAGATATCCGGGTCGCGGCGAAACAACCGGCACACTTCGCTGTGAACATATGCGACAGCGTCTTTTGCGCGAGGATGGCGTTCGCTCCAAGCTAGCGAGAACACACCGGTAAGGGGCAGGTCCCACGGCTTTAAATAATTACGTACCGGCACGACATAGCCGTCCGCACGCGGGTTGGCCAGCTCCGCCCGTATCCAAGTTTGGGCTGCCGGGGGTAGCTCCTCATCCGCATCCAGGACCAAAACCCAATCCGTATCAATGGCGTTGAGCGCTCGGTTGCGCGCCGCCGCGAAGTCGCCGCTCCAAGGGAACTCGACCACAAAGGCGCCACACGCGCGAGCGACCGACGCGGTAGCGTCCGTCGAACCGGTATCGACCAACACAGCCCGATCGATCAAGCCTTCGACACTCGCGAAACACTCCCGAAGCGTTGCCGCCCCGTTCTTCGCAATAACGCACAATCCCAGCGTTGGCGTGGAAGACCCCAATGAGTTCATAGGCTGCTCTAGAGCACGTCAGTGGCCACCATTAGCAGGGCCCCACACCCGCAAGATTACGCTCATGCGCCTTGGAAAGGCGGCGCGGATGAGAGCTTCATGAGAACTGCCGCTTCAGGGCGGGGTAACAGTACCTCAAAAGAAAAAGAGAACAAAAAGCGATACGCCCCTGAACAGATTTTCTGAAAGGCCGATAGATGGGTTGCAAGACAATCCAGCCGGAGCACAAAGCCAACGCGGAGAGCGGAGCTGGTTGTGCAGGCAGACCAACTGAATAAGGAGCAGTCCACTCATGTCTCTCAGCATCCTGAACAACATCTCGGCTCTTGTAGCGGAAAATCAACTCAACGTCACCACCGCCGCAGCAAACAAGAGCTTGCAGCAGCTGTCTTCCGGCTCGCGCATCAACTCCGGCGCGGACGACGCCGCCGGCCTCTCGATCGCAAATGGCCTGAATGCCAACGTTGCCGCCCTTAACCAATCCTCGCAGAACGTCACCAACGGTGTCGGTTTGCTGCAAACCGCTGATGGCGCTCTTTCGCAGATAACCGCGCTGCTCAACCGTGCGGTTACGCTCGCTACGGAAGACGCAAACAGCAACGTATCCCCCAGCCAGCAGACCGCAATCAGCAACGAATATCTCGCGATTCAAGGCGAAATCAATAACATCAACAAAACAACCAATTTCAATGGTTCATCGATTTTCAGCCAGACCGCAGGAAGCCTTTTAACGTTCAGTGTTTTCACCGGCGATGGCACAACTTCCGGAGCCAACGCGTTCACGATTTCGGTTAGCGCCGCCAGTTCGGCTGCACTGACTCTGTCCACTACTGGCTTCACTAGCGCCTCACAGGCCGCGACGGAGCTGACCGCCATTACCAATGCAATCGCAGCGGTTTCCGCGCAGCGGGGCGCTCTCGGCGCGAACGTCGAGCAGCTTCAGGCCGCTTCAGCCGTTGATGTGACCGAATCGCAGAACCTGGCTAGCGCTTCTAGCAACATCACCTCCGCCGATATCGGGCAGACGGTGGCGAACGACACCAAGTATTCTGTTCTTGAGCAGACCGGCATTTCGGCCCTGCAGCAGGCCGACCAGCAGTCGCAGTCGGTTCTGAAGCTACTGCAGTAACCATGAAGGCGTGTAACAGCGAATAGCTGTTACACGCCTTTTCAGTGCGGCTACGCTGCTGAGCGCACATAGAGACACACGCCGGCTTGATCCAACTCTCTTCTGGATCGATATCGTTACAGCTTTACGCTCTTGACGCATCACGAAAACGCTGTTTGGGGGAGAACCCGCCATGAGCACCGCTTCTACTTCGGCTCTCAGCTCGCTCCTGAGCTCGCTCAACAACGGTAATAGCGGTCTCGACGTCACCTCCGCCGTAGCATCGGTTATCGAAGCTG
>CAXTVG010000040.1:0-6438 GCA_964247505.1 uncultured Acidobacteriaceae bacterium | reverse complement strand
AACGGTAATAGCGGTCTCGACGTCACCTCCGCCGTAGCATCGGTTATCGAAGCTGAGCGCGCTCCGGAACGCGCGTGGCAGGCTCAGCAGACCACTTTGAATAGCCAGGCCAGCGCGCTCCAGCAGCTCGAAAGCGAAGCCTCCTCGCTCACAGAGTCCTTGCAGTCCTTGAGCGACATTTCCGGAGCTTTCAGCGCCCTTTCTGCTGTTTCCACGAATTCAGGCGTGGTCACAGCCACTGCTGCGTCCGGTGCCGTATCGGGCACTCATACTGTGCTCGTAAACAATCTTGCGACGACGGACTCCTGGTACTCAAGCGAAGTCGCCAGCAGCTCTACAAGCTTGGGCAAAGGTTCCTACAAAATTACATTAGGCAGCACTTCTGCGACTTTTGCGACCGGAAGTGGGGTCAATACATTGGACCAGCTCGCTGCCGCCATCAACAGCTCAACCCTCGCCGTAAACGCGACGGTTGTGAACGATGCGAACGGAGCAAGGCTCTCGCTTGTTGCCCAAAACTCAGGAGCAGCGGGAAGTTTTTCCGTAACAACTGGACCAAGCGGGCCGGGAGGTCTCGGCAGCCCGGGCGGGTCAGGTAGCCTTACGTTCACGCATTCCGTCACGGGCACGAACGCTTCGGTTTATGTCGACGGTGTACCCGTGAGCAGCGCCACCAACACCGTTACGGGCGCCATTGCCGGGGTTACGCTGAACCTGCAAAGTCAGCAGGCGTCCAATGCGACCCCGGTGAGCATCTCCATCTCCCCCGATACCGGCACGATCAGCTCCGCGGTCAGCAGCTTCGTGAGCGCTTACAATGCCATCGTCACTGACCTGAAGACGCAGTTTACCTACAATGCGGGAACCGCCTCGGAGGGCGCGCTCGGCTCGGACAGCTCCGCCCGCGCGCTCCAGAATGACGTGCTCAGCGCGGCTAACGTAAGTATAGGCTCAGGCGCGTTTTCAACTTTGGCGTCGCTGGGAATTTCGACCCAGCAGGACGGCACGCTTTCGCTCAACACAGCAACGCTGAACTCGGCGCTTTCGAGCAATTACCAAAGCGTTCAGAGCTTCTTTCAAGGTACCGGTTCGACTTCCGGTTTTGCGTCGACTTTGATAAGCACTCTAAACCGCTACACCGATGCCTCGCAGGGTGCCTTTACTGTGGACCTAAAAAGCCTGAGCAACGAGTACCAGGACCTAACGAACCAGACAAACACATTTGAGCTTTACATTGCCACGCAGCAGACCGTCCTCACGACCGAATACAACAATGCCAACATCGCGCTCCAGCAGCTGCCCGAGCAGATCAAGCAAGTGCAGGCGATACTCGGCGACAACAATTCAGGGAACAACTAGACAACAATTCAGGGAACAACTAGATGATGCCAACTCCACCTGCTCTCGCTTATCGTCGCGCCGCAGCACAGCAAGCCTCCGTCGTGGGACTCGTCATAGCCTTGTATGACACTCTGGCCGGCGATCTCCAGAGAGCGGCTGGGGCCATCCATCAGGGGAACATCGAAGAGCGCAGCAACCAGCTAAAACACGGCTTCACGGTGCTAACCCAGCTAAACACGCTTTTGGATCTGGAACGGGGAGGGCAAACAGCTCTCAACCTACAGCGCTTCTACGAGTACATGCGCCAGCAAATGCTACGGGCGCAATTCGCTCAAGATGCATCCATTCTGGAGCGCGCATGCACAGTCCTCCTCGATGTTCGCGGAGCTTGGCAGCAGGTCGACACGCGCAGCCCGGCATCCAGCGATGTAGAAACCCGGAGAACGCTGCTTGAAAAGGACGTCTCCGGCCGACTATCCCTTAATTGCATGGCGTGACACTTTTGTGAATTAAATTCGAGAGCCGACTGCTTTCGCCGCTCCGTGTCCACCGTCGTGACACAAGTGGCTCAGTGATCTCGATCGCCCGGCGGAAGCCGCCCGGTTCGTTTGCACGAGCCACTTGTCAGGCTTTTGAATAAGGGGTAGAAACACTCGCGCGCGCCCGCTGAATAAAAGTTTGCACTCGCTCCAGATCCTTTCGCCCCGGCTCTTTTTCCACACCCGTTACAACGTCGAGGCCCCACGGAGCCAGCGTCGCTACCGCTTCCTCCACATTCTCCGGCGTAAGCCCGCCTGCGACAATGAGACGCACATGAGGAGCAATGTCGAGCAACTCTCTTCTCGCTTTCCGCCAGTCGAAACGCAAGCCTGTCCCGCCCTGGACGCCTCCGCTGCGTGAATCTATAAGAAGTCCGTCAGCCGCAGAATCCTGTGCCGCTGTCTGCAAAGCCGATGCGAAACCCTGGCCGCTTGCTGGGTAGTGAAGCACCTGAAAAATGCTGACGCGTCTGCCGCCGGGGTTTGCGTCGAAGTAGGCACGCAGCTGCTTAGTAAGCGTGGGATCGCTGAACGCATGCAGCTGGATCCCGCTCAAGCCGGCTTCTTGGACCGTCGCAACTACCTCCGCAAAGCTCGGATGTACAAAGACTCCATAAGACTTCACATCTGGCCGCAAGTGCGCCGTGATGTTTGCAGCCTGTGCGACACTCACCCGGCGGGGGCTCGGAGCAAACACAAAACCGAGAGCATCGGCGCCAGCGTCAAGAGCACATTGCGCGTCCTCGAGAGTGGTTGTGCCGCAGATTTTTATCCAGACGCGGTCTCTGCCGGCTTTCAGAAAATCCTGCATCGTCTCGCTCAGCGGACTTCCAGAGGTTCGAGCCACGCAGCTAGGGCCGCCCCAGGATCAGGCTCACGCATAAGCGCTTCCCCAATCAAAAACGCGTGGAAACCCGCTTCACGCAACATGTCGATATCAGCCCGCGTCCGAATACCGCTTTCCGCAATGTGAACCGCCCCGGAAGGCAGGCCTTCCATCAACTCGAGAGATATTTCGAGGCTCACCTCGAAAGTCTGGAGGTCGCGATTATTCACCCCATAAGCATCGCAGCCAAGGTCGCGCACACGGGCCAACTCTTCAGCCGTGTGCACCTCGCAAAGAACGTCCAGCTCCAGCCCATGAGCCTCTTCGGTAAACCTCTCCAGCTCTGAGTCGGTCAGGGCTGCGGCAATCAGCAGAATGGCATCCGCCCGGTACGCGCGGGCTTCCCGGATCTGGTAAGAATCGACGATAAAGTCCTTGCGGAGGCAAGGTAGCCCGCCGGCTTCGGAGGCCTGTTCTAGATACTCAAGGCTGCCCTGAAAGAAAGGCTCGTCCGTAAGCACGGAAAGCGCACTGGCACCCCCAGCGCGAAGCTGGCGGGCAAGGGTCGGCGGGTCAAAATTGGGACGGATCACTCCGCGGGACGGAGATGCCTTCTTGATCTCCGCCAAGATCGCAGGACCGTCGAAAGCACGATTGCGAAGAGCGCGGGCAAATCCGCGAGGCGAATGAAACTTTGTCAGCTGGTCCAGTTCGTCCACCGGAGTGCGGCGCTTCCGCTCGGCCACTGTCGCCCGAGTTCTGGCTAGAATGCGTTCCAGATGCATATTCCTTCAGTATACGTTTCTACTGCCCATGCTTCGCCGGCCAACATGGGGCGAACGTGCACCCATTCATTTAGTATCGTGCGCGAGAAGGAGTTCCCCGCCTCTATGCCGGCTACCGTTTCGACAAGCGAATTTCCTGCGAAATACCGCGCCGCCATCTTCACCCTGATCGCTGGCGCTCTGGGGGCGACGGTCAACGGACAACCCTTGGCAGCCCCTCGGATCGACGGCTGCGTTCACGCGTTCCGGACCGAGCTTCGGCGCTGCATGGCGGAAGGCGAATGGCTTGTAGATCTGAGGACAACCGCCGCGCCGGTCCTTTACCCGCTGCTGGAGCTGCCGGAACCGGAGACCATGCACACTCTGCGGGCGGCTTGCGACGTACGCGTGGAACACTTGCCCAAGCGAATCGAAGTGCCGGGAGCTTTGGCCCCCTCCGCGATCGCTACTTCCGGGCTTCTATCCTTTCCCAACCCCTATTTAATTCTGGGCGGCCGATGCAACGAGCAATATTGGTGGGACAGCTACTTTACCTCCCTCGGGCTGCTGCACGATGGGCATCTGGACTTTACACGCGGCATGGTCGATAACCTATTTTTAGAGAGTAACCTCTCTGGAAATCTCCTCAATGCAAACCGGACTTACTTCATGACACGTTCCCAGCCGCCCTTGCTCTCGTCTGTAGTTCGGCTGGTCTACGAGGTCCACATAACCGCGACGCCTCAGGCGTACGGAGAAGCAGACGCGCGGCGCGGGACGGCGTACAGCTATGCCAAGCGCGACCAAGCTTTATGGTTAGGCTCCGAACACGCCGCGGGCGATACGGGGCTGGCGCGGTACTACGATTCAGGCAAGGGAACGGTTCCCGAAATAGCCAATGTCAGCCCTTACTTTCCCGATATCATCCAACGGCTCCTAGACCACACCAGCACGCAAACCACTTACTCAGTAAACGCATCCGATCTTGCGTCACGCGATCAACTCACCCCAGAGCAGGCCGTCGCGCTTTCCCGCACAATCTGCGACGTAAGCACAAGGCAGGCGCACTCTGAATTGTGCGCCCGCGCGCACGTCGGAACCGAGTGGCTTTCGCGCGAGATCAACGAGGAAAACCTTGCCATACGGGAGTCCGGCTTCCACAATAGCTATGCTATCCGCGTCCTATCGACTTACAATTGCACGGGCTGGGCGCCTACCACTTACTTCGCAGTTGCAGCGCTGGAGAGAGCCGGGGCGGATCAGAAAGCCCGCACGGTGGCGCAGCCATTTCTTCGAACCGTCGGAAACGGCTTCCAGACCGATGGAACAATCCGCGACAAGTACAACCTAGCGGCAAACAATGCTGACGTGCCCGTAAGTGCCGGATACAAACAGAACACTCTCGGTTCCGGTTCGACCAATGGCGCGTACCCCAAGTTCCAGCGGTTTCTTGCAGCGCCGGCTGGTTATGCTTTGCCGCCCCTGGGGCTCAGATCATGATTGAAGCGCGCGATCTCGCGGTAGTGGGCTTGGGGGAGCTGCTGTGGGATGAGCTGCCCGGCGGCCGTCGGCTGGGCGGCGCGCCGGCAAATTTCGCCGTCATGGCTTCCCGTTTGGGCGTTCACGGCATCATCGCCAGCCGTTTAGGCCTGGACGAGCGGGGCGAAGCTGCCCGCGCCCTGCTCGCGCATATGCCTGTAGATACGCGCTTTCTGACCACCGATCCCGAGCTCCCGACCGGCTCCGTGTCCGTTTCGATCGAGAATGGCCAGCCGGAATATACGATTCACGAGCCTGTTGCATGGGACGCATTGGAGATGACGGCAGAATGGGAACAGCTGGCCACGCGGGCCGACGCCGTGTGCTGGGGTACGCTTGCGCAGCGCAATTTCCTTTCAGCGCGAACGATCAATGCTTTTCTCGCGGCAAGCCGGCCGGCATGCTTGCGCATTTTCGACGTAAACCTGCGGGCTCCCTTTTTCGCGGCGGATGCAGTGCGGTATTCGCTTGCCCAAGCAACTCTGCTGAAGCTTAACGACGGCGAAATGCCGCAGTTGCTTGCTCTCGCCGGCCTCGGCGCGGCGACTGAACATAATGGCGATGCCCCCCACGCGCAGGCCCTGGGCACAGATGCCCATCGTCTGCTTGCGGCTTACCCATCGCTCCATACAGTGGCAATTACCTTGGGTGCTCACGGCAGCCTCCTAGTGACGCGGAATGCCACGGAGCGCCATAGCGGGATCGAACTGGAAATCGCCGACACTGTCGGTGCTGGCGACGCGTTTACCGCTGCGCTGGCTGTGCACCGGCTGCTCGGTGCCACGCTCGCCGTGCAAAGCGAAGCCGCGAATCGCTGGGGCGCATGGGTTGCGAGCCAGCCCGGCGCGATGCCGGATTTGCCCGAGGGCACACGGGAAGCGATCGAGCACCTGATCGCGTCGGCGGACCAGTTTTGACGCTCCTTCCGAGCTCCTCGCCGCAGTTTTCTCCCTTTAATTTTCGCCTTCATGCACTGGCCGTAAAATAAGCCCATGCTGCAACTCGCCGACGCCGGCAAACGCTACGGCCACAAGCTCCTGTTTGAAAATGCACACTGGCTCATCACCGGTGCCGAGCGTACCGCGCTGGTGGGGGCGAACGGGACCGGCAAATCGACGTTGATGAAGGTTCTGGCCGGGCTCGAAACGCTCGACTACGGCTCGCTCCAGCGGGTGCGCGGGACCAGCATTGGGTACCTCCCACAGGACGGGCTCGCGCTGGCCGGGCGCTCTGTTTTCGACGAATGCTTGAGCGTTTTCGACGAGCTGCGCGGGATGGAACAGGAGCTCGAAGCGCTTTCGGCGCGGCTTTCAGAGCTGGACCCCGCGAGTGCCGAGTATGCCGCCGCGGCGGAACGGTTTTCCTCGCTGGGCTCGCGTTTCCACGCGCACGACGGGTATGCGCTCGACGCTCAGGTGGGCGCGGTCCT
>CAXTVG010000039.1:0-12132 GCA_964247505.1 uncultured Acidobacteriaceae bacterium | reverse complement strand
GTCTACAGCTTAAAAAGCTCCCGCAGCCGCCGCGTCTGGTTCCGGCTTACCGGGATTTCCGAGCCCTTTTTGTCGTCCATCCGCAGCTGATAACTCGACTTAAACCACGGAACCACCTCGCGGATATGGTTCAGGTTGACCACATAGGACCGGTGCGCCCGCCAGAACACCGCCGGATCCAGCAGGTCGAGCAGCTCTTCCAGGGTCCGGCATTTGCTCTGGCCTTCGAGTGTCGGGGTAGCCACCGTGACCGTGCCGTCTTCAACCGAGGCGAAGCAGATATCTTTCTGATCCACGAGCAACAGCCGCGAACCCGTCTGGAGCACGACTTTGCTCGACGCCGGCGGTTTGGGCGCGCCCGTCTGCTCCAGCAGCCGCAGCAGCGCCGATAACTGAGCGTCCCGAAGCACGGGCTCGGGGCTGCGCGTGGCGGCCTCCGACCGGGCCTGCACTCTTGCCCGCGCACGCCCCAGGGCCTGCAGCACGCGCGCGCGATCGAACGGCTTCAGCAGGTAGTCGATCGCATTCACGTCGAACGCCCGCACCGCGTACTGGTCGAATGCTGTCGCAAACACGATCTGGGGCAGCAGCGCCGCTCCATCGGCTTCGAGCAGCTTGCGCAGCGCGGCAAAGCCGTCCAGCCCCGGCATCTGCACGTCAAGGAAAACCACATCCGGCCGGTGCGCCCGGATCAGGTCCACGGCTTCGATCCCATTGCTGCCCAGTGCCAATACTTCCACATCTTCTTCGCCTTCGAGCAGGAACTCAAGCTCCGCCCGGGCCAGTTGCTCGTCATCGACAATCAGTGCGGTCAGCGCCATAGGCAGGGGTGAGTATACGCCCGGCTACTGCTCCTCGCGAAAGGCGTACAAGCGCTCCGGCGCTTCTTCCTGCGCGCGGTCATAGCCGCAATCCACACAAAACCGGTCGGCCAAGCCCATCGAGCCGTAGCAGCGGCGGCAACTGGCCGCGAGCTGGTAGGCGCACTGCGGGCAGAAGTGGTACTCAGCGCGCACCCGCCCGCGGCATGCCGGGCACAATGAAATCAAAGGCGCGCGCAGCAGAAAGTACAGCACCGCGCCAATGCCGCCCGGCAGCAGCAGGCATACCGGGATCCACAACCGCGCCCGCATCCCGCGCCGCTGGGTATCGCGCGAGATATAGCCCACCATCAGCATGTACAGGGCGGAAAGCGCGCTCCAGGAAAACGCGAAATACAGCCGCAGCCCCAGCGGCGGCTGGTGATGCCGGTGCGCCGGCACGATTGCCCAAAATATATACAGGACGCCGACAAACGCTCCCACTGCGGCAGCAACCGACCAGCGCGGGATAAGCCTTAACTCCGAAGTAAGCGAAGGGAGCTCGTCGCCCACGAGAGTACCCTGGAGGCGCATGGCCTAGCGCCTCTGCCTGCGGGCGTGCTCCGGCGTTCGCCGCTCACCGCCGAGAAGAAACAGCGCGGAAGCCATGGCGGCGATCAAGAATATACCGAGGGTCACCAGCATTCCGGGCAGGTCCAGGATCGACTCGTCCCCCAGCATATCGTCCATGCCGGCCCACAGCGCCGGAACCAGTGCCAGGAGCAGGCCGCCGGTCAGCAGCAGCGCCAAACCCAGGCTGCGGTTTTCGCCCTGCCGATCCGAGCGACGGGCCGCGACCGCGTTAAAAACCGACCGCCGGGTTTTCAGCGCCAGCGCGCGGTCCCGCGCTGCCTCCTCACCGCACAGCGCGGCAATCACGCGCGGGTCTGGGGTGTCTCGTCCACGTTCGGCAGGAAGGCTCATCGGCGCACATCCTCATGGGGGCGGCTCCGCGCTTGTTCAATCCGCGGCCGCAACGCAGCGAGCCCACGATACAGCCGCGACTTCACCGTCGACAAGGGAGCTCCCGTGACCGCGGCAATTTCCTCCAGCGCCAGCTCCTCATGGAAGCGCAGCACCAGTACCTCCCGGTGCAGCGGCTCGAGTGTCAGCAGCGCCCCAGCAACAAGAGCGCTGTTTTGCTGCGAAAGGCAGTTGTCGAAAGGCGTAGGTTCGGCGCTCGCGATCTCGAATGGCCGGTCATCCTCCCCGCCTTCCGACATTTCTTCCAGGCTCGCCATGGTGCGGCGGCGGCGCACGTCGATCAGCAGGTTGCGCGCGATTGTGAACAGCCAGGTGTCGAACCGGGCATTGCCGTTGTACTGGCCGCCCCGCAGGAGCACCCGCATCCAGGTTTCCTGGAACAGGTCTTCGGCCAGCTCGCGATTGCCGGTCAGGTAGAGCAGATAGCGCAGCAGGCGGTGCTGGTACTCGACGATCAGCTGGTCGAGCAGGAGCGGGTCGCCCGCTTTCAGCCGCGCGGCGATCTCCGCGTTCGCGGATTTGGGGTTGGCTCCGAAAACTCCAGCAATGCTGCCCATATCTGCAGACTAGACGCCGGCTGCCGCCGAAAGGACGCACGCCGCTACACTGAAAGAGATGGAAATTCTGTACGGACTTCACCCGGTGGAGGAAGCGGTGCTGGCCGGGTCGCGGCGGTTCGACCATGTGTGCCTGCTGCGCGACCGCTCCGACGCTAAACTCGAGCGGCTGGCCGCGCTGTGCCGGGAGCGCGGCATCCGCCTCCGTCTGGAGGGCCGCGACACCCTGAACGAGCTTGCCGATACCACCGCGCACCAGGGCGTGGTCGCGCTGGTGCGGCCTCGTCAAGCGGCGGACCTCGAAGACCTGCTCGCCCCGCGCTCGGAGCCCGCGCTGCTGCTCGCCCTTGACGGTGTGGAAGACCCGCAAAACTTTGGGGCGATGCTCCGTACCGCCAACGGGGCGGGGGTTCACGGGGTAGTCGCGACCGAGCGCCGCGCCGCCCCTTTAAGCGCGGTTGCCGCCAAAGCCGCGGCGGGCGCGGCCGAGCACGTTCCCCTCGCGCGCGTTGTCAACATGACCCGCTCCCTCGAGCAGATCAAGGCCGCGGGCGTTTGGGTTCTGGGCCTCGACGAGCGCGGCGCGACCGATTACGACCAGTTCGACTACACCGTCCCCTGCGCGCTGGTGCTGGGGCGCGAGGGCGCGGGCCTGCACGACCTGGTCAAGCGCACCTGCGACCACCTGCTCCGGATACCCATGGCCGGGGCGATTGCGTCTCTTAATGTATCCGTCGCGGGCGCGGTGGTCTTGTTTGAAGCCGCCCGTCAGCGGCGCGCCGCCGCGGCTCCCGAAGCACCCGCGCCGGCGAAACCGAAAAAGCAAAAAGGTCTGGGTTCTTTCTGAAGCGTTCTTTCTCGTTCCTGCTCGCGGCGCTGTCGCTGCCCCGCATGCTTCCCGCGCAAACCGCCCTCCCGGCTGAGCCTTCTCACGGAACAGTCGTGTTTTCCCGCTCGGGCGACACTTCCGCGCCGCCAGTCGCTTCCAAATCGCCTGCCGCCTCGCGCGCCGCCGTTACCGACGCCATGCGTGCCGCGCCCACCTTTACCGCCTACGACTTAACCGTCCATCTCCAGCCCGGCACCGCCTCGCTCGAAGCCGAAGCGCGCGTCACCCTCCGCAACGACGGCTCCGATCCGCTCCGAACGCTGCCGCTCCAGCTCAGCTCCTCGCTGCATTTCGAGCAGATCCGCAGCGAGGGCAAACCGCTCGCCTTCACCGCGCACCGCATCGACAGCGACGCCGACCACACCGGGGCTTTGACTGAAGCCGCCGTTGCCCTGCCCGCGCCACTCGCCCCCGGCGCCGCAATCACGCTCACGGCCGACTACGCGGGTACCATCGAGGTTTCGAGCGGACGCCTGGATCGCGCCCAAGCCTCGGCCACGCTCGCCCGCCAGACCGATTGGGACCGTATCGGCGATGGCTTCACCAGCCTGCGCGGCTTCGGCAATACGGTTTGGTACCCGGTCGCGTCCGTCCCCGCTCTGCTGGGCGATGGCGACCAACTTCTGCGCGAAGTCCAGCGCCAAAAGGCCCGCAACAGCGATGCGATGGTCGCCATAGCCGCAACGGTTGAGTTCACCACGGACGCGCCGGACGTTTCCGTTCTAGAAGGCGTGCGCATCCCAACCCCCGCGCCCGCGTCCCTGCCCACAGCGGCTTTCTCGGGAGTTCTGCGGCTTGCCCTCCCCGCCACCCGGCTCGGTTTTCAAGTGCCGTCGCTTCTGCTGGCCACGCGCACCCCGGCCGCAAGCACCCCGCTGGTCGCCGTCGAAGCGCTCCCGGAGCACGCGGAAACCGAGCAAAACTACACCGCCGCCGCCCGCCTTCTCGACCCTCTGCTCCGCGACTGGTTTGGTCGCGCGCCCGCCGTCCCGCTCGCGCTGGTCGACCTGCCCGTGGACGACGCGCTGCCGTTTGACGAGGGCGACGCGCTGCTGCTCAGCCTTAAGCCGGACCAGCAGGCTTCCCGGCTCGCCGGCGCGCTGGTTGAGCCGCTGACGCACGTGTACTTCCGCTCGCCCCGTCCGTGGCTGCGCGAGGGCGTCGCCGGGCTGATGGCTTTCCTGTGGACAGAGCGCACGGATGGTCGCGACAACGCCGTCGCGCAGCTTGAAAGCGCTCGCCCGGCCCTCGCCCTGGCCGAACCCGGAACTCCGGGCGAGTCCCAGGGGCAGCCGCTGATCACAGCGCAGAATCCGGTTTTCTTTCGCACCAAGGCCGTGTATGTGCTCGCCATGCTCCGTGTGCTGGTGGGCGATGACGCCCTGCGCGCCGCTCTCCGTGCCTACGACCCCGCCAAAGACGCCGCACCCGATTACTTCGAGCAGCTTGTCACATCCGCCGCCGCCGCCCATCCGCCGCCGCCCACCAGCGAACCCGGCGCGGAAACCCTCGGCCTGCACGCGTTCTTCCAAAACTGGGTCTACGAAGACCGGGGATTGCCGGACCTGGCCATCACCAATGTCTTCTCCAGCCGCACCGGCGCGGGTGACCAGTGGTTGGTCGCCGTCACCGCCGCCAACACCGGCTACGCTCCCGCCCAGGTGCCTCTCGCGGTACACTCCGGGGCCGCTGTCGTTACCATTCAGTTACTCCTGCCCGCGCGCGCGAGCATCTCCCACCGCATCCTCCTCCAGGGCCAACCTACGGAGGTGGACCTGAACGACGGAACCGTGCCGGAGCTGCAAGCCGCGGCCCACCAGCGCCTTATTCAGTAGCTGCGCCCTCCGCAGGCGAGGCAGTGGGCGGCTGTACCGCTGGTTGTGCCAGGGTGCCGGTGATATTCCCTGGTGCCGCGCCGTTTGTTCCGGAGATCTGGAGCGCTAGGCTGCGGTCCCATCCGATCGTTCCTGTGATCTCAGGATTTTCTGTTCCGGTCGCAGCGTTTCCAGCAAACGTGCTGTGATCGATGTGAAGGCCGCTGCCTGTGATCGTGCCGGCCCCTTCCCAGACTTCGAACCGGAATAACGGGGGTGCCGGTGCCCCATGCAGCCAGGAGGCTTGAAAGGTTCCCTGCGCGCTCGCGAGCAATTCCTCCAAAGTGCCGCCTTGGAGCCGAATATTGAACGCGCCGCCGAGCGTGCCTGGGGTAGGGGGGGGACCCCAGCTCTCACCCCACAAATCCGCGGCTTGCGCAGCACTCGCGCCGGTCAGCGAGCCGCGGATGCGGTACTTTGGCGTGGCACCGGCAAGCGAAAGCGTTCCCTGGAGGTGGAGCGCGCCGCCCAGCGCGCTCCCATCGAGGCTTTGGAACTCGACCGCCGGGCCGGGCGCGGTGCCGGTTGAGAGCACAGCGGTAGCATTGCGAACCGGCAGACGCCCCAGTGTCAGTACCCCGGCATGTATCGTCCCAGCGAGCGCGGGCAGAGGCACCCGGCTTGCGTTGAAGCGGCGCAGCAGCTCTTGGAGCAATTCGGGGCGCCCGCCCGTCAGCGCCGCCTGCAGGCCGCCCGCGTCGAGCGACGGCGTGTTCAGCGCAAACCGCGTGGTGCAAAGCAGCTGCGCCGCGCACGCGAGCGGCATCCGCGCGCTCCCCGCAAAGTGCATGGAGCCGGTTTCCATCCCCGCCGCGGCGTCGGAAACAGTCCAGCTCAAGAGTTCAGGGGACAGCACTGCATCGGCGGAAGGGAGATCAACCGGAAACGGCAGCCAGGACGGCTGCCAGCGCACATTGGCCAGGTGCGCCGACCCGGCAACAACCGCGCTGCCGCCCAGCCATGGGCCGAACCCCGTGAGCTCCAGCCGCACCCCGGCTGGCTTTTTCGCGACGGGCGAGCTCGCCAGGCGCGGAAACCCTCCAAACCCAAACATCGCCGCGATGGACTGAACACGGGCAAGCGTCCCCGCGCCGTTGGCTTCGACGCGGTAGCCTCGGCCGGTGAGTGTGGCGGAAACAGCCATCGGCTGCCCCGGAACGCCAAGGCTTATGGGGTCTGAATCGAACAAAAGACTCGCTGAAGCCGGCTGCACTCCCGGCTTGCGGTGAGGGGCTTCGAGCGCGGGTTCGGGCGCGAAAAGCCGTACACCTGTAACCACAAGCGGAGCCTTTTCACCCCCGGTTTGGGCCACGGTCAACCGCGGCATCGCCGCCGCTCCGGTCCAGGAGCCCCGCGCCGGCACATACGTATAGCTGCCGGAGAGTTCGCCCGAAAACTGCCCCGGTTCGGGGCCGCCCTGGTGCAGCAGTTCAACAGCCGCGGCGAGTACGTCCGCCGGAACCCGATCGACGCCAAGCTGAAATTCTGTATCCGCTGCGCCGGCCGCCGAGCCCGTGAGCAGGAGCCCTCCGGCGCCCAGCGGCCATCGGCAGCGAAAGGCGTCCGTAGCAGGCGTGGACCGGCTGTATACCCCGCGGCAGCTCGCGTCCACGGTAAAAGCCCGCTCCGGCGTAAACTCCTGCCGGTGCAGGTTCGCGACCGCGAAGTGCGTTCGCACAAAGAGCCTGTCCAGCGAGCCCGATATCTGCGCGGTCGCATCGATGTCGCCGCGCCAGCCCGTGTCCCGGCCCAGCGCAAGGCGGCTCAGCTGCCCTAGCGACGCCCGGCTCCATTCCGCATCCAGCTTGACGGGCATGGCTCCGAAGGCCGACGCGCGATGGAGATCGCCTTCAATCCGCAGCACGCCGGTGTCGTTCGCGAACATCTCCAGGTCAGTGCGCACCGGCTCGCCCTCGAGCTTGACGTGCCACACCTCGGGGCTCGCGAGCGACATGGAAAAATCCGCGTCCAGAAGGGAATACGGCAGCTTTTCTACCCCGCGCTTCAGGTTGATGCGCGTGCCTGTCGCCTCGATATAAGGGAACCGCGGCGCGGGGCCGGCATGCGGCTGCCCGGTGGGCGCATTGGAAACGTGCGAGGCCTGGAGGAGCACAGAGGAAACATTCCAGCGCCCGTCGCTATTGCGGACCAGGTTGACGCTGGCGTCGGCAATCTCGACCCGCGCCAGCTCAAACCGGCCGCGCCAAAGGGAGCTCAGCCGGGGCTCCGCGATCACCTCCGGAGCGCGCAGCGCGGGTTCCGCGCCGAATCCCGGATCCTCCCCAACCGCAAGATTCTCGATGGTGAAAGCAGGCCAGGGCAGCAGCCGCAGCGACACCGAATCCATGCTGACGGGTCTTGCGATCGACCGGCTAATGGCCCCGGCGATGCGCCGCTGGTAGCGCCCCAGGTTAATGAGCGGCGGCACGATCGCCAGAAGAAGCAGGATAGTCGAAAGAGTGAGCCCGGCGCGCCGGCGGCGCGCAACCCGGCGCGGAGCTGCTTCCACCACCTGCACCTCAACGAACCACGTGGAAGGTGCGGCGCCAGCGGGTTTGGTCGAAGAAGTGCAGCACAATGTGCGTGAACCATGCCGCCTGGTCCGCTGTGCTCGTTTTGTTGAACTGGTCTTCGTCGGTGATAAACGACCAGTACACAAACAGCGGACGCCCCACGATGTTGGCCCGCGGCACAAAGCCCCAGTACCGCGAGTCGAGCGAGTAGGGCCGGTTGTCGCCCATGCAGAAGTAGTCGCCCGCGGGCACGACCAGGTCCTCGCCCTGAAGATGCGTCGGCAGCTCCGCCGCCCAGGTCGCGGTCACGTCGTAGCCCTCGGCGGGCGGCACCGCGGGGAAGTCATCGCGGTAGGGCATATAAATCTGGTCGTTGGTCTTGACCGTTTGCGGCTCGTTCTGCGCCTTGCCGTTCAGGAACACAACCCCGTTGCGCAGGTGGATATGGTCGCCCGGAATGCCCACCACACGCTTGACCAGGAACAGGTCCGGCTCGCCTGGCTTATAAAAGACGACGATGTCGCCCCGGCGCACGTCCCGGTAGTGCACAAAGGGCGCCCAGGCGGTTTTCGGCGCAAGTGTGATCCGGTCCACCAGCACGTGGTCGCCTACCAGCAGCGTCTTCAGCATGGAGCCGGACGGGATCATAAAGTTCTGAAAAACAAACGTGAGGATAAACAGCCCGAACACCAGTACCCCGGCAATGGAGGCGATGAACTCAAGCGGTGTTTCTTCGCCGGCTGTTTTGTCTGAGGGCGTTTGCTGCTCTTCGTCGACCGTGGTGGCCATAAACGCGGGGGTTGCCTTTCGCTAGCGCACGATGCGGAACATGCGGTCCCAGCGCGCGAAGTCCACGACGCCGTTGACCGGGTCGATTTCGTGTCCGAGTGTATCATCCGGCAGCGTGGGAACGTCGGTCGCCGACGGCTCACGCAGCGAGAAATAAATCACAAACGGCCGTCCCAGGATGGCCGCGCGCGGCACAAAACCCAAGTAGCGTGAGTCGCGGCTGTGGTTGCGGTTGTCGCCCATCATGAAGTACTCGCCCGGCGGCACCACCACGTCCGCGCCCTGCGTATGGGCGCGCAGGCTTTCCCACCAGCGCATGTCCACCCCCGGATCGGTGAAAGCGCCGGACGGGAAGTTGTCGCGAAAGCTGTCGCGGTATGCCGGCTCGTACACCGCGTAGGGCTCGCGAAGCGCCGCTCCGTTGCGGTACACAATGCCCCGCGCAAGGTGAATGCGGTCGCCCGGCACACCGAGAATGCGCTTGACCACATAGGCCTCCGGATCGAGCGGAAACCGGAACACCACGACATCCTCCCGCTTCGGCTCCCGATAGGGCAGCAATCCGCGAAAGATCCCCGGCGGCGCATAAACCGCTTTGTTGACCAGCAGAAAATCGCCCACCAGCAGTGTCCGCTCCATCGACTCCGACGGGATGCGAAACGGCTGCGCGACAAAGGTGAGAATAAACAGCGCAACCACGACCATCGCCAGCAGAGAGCGAACCGTGTCGGCCACCGTAGGCAGCAGCGCAACCCTCACCGCCGCCGCCGGTCTGGGTGCAAGCTCGGGAGGCTGCGGCGCAACGGGGCTGGTCACACAATCTCCGCCGGCTTGTGTCCGTCGCCGTCGGCGCTGATCAGTGTGGCGTCGAGCTTGCCGAGCGCGCGCTTGGCGGCTTCCTGTTCGGCTTTTTTCTTTGTACTGCCCGTGCCCCGCGCCAGCGCCCGGCTGCCTTCTTCACTCGCCGCACCAGTCCGCACCTCCACCAGGAAGCGCTTGCGGTGGTCCGGGCCCGTTTCGGCCTCGACGCTATACTCCGGCTGCCCGCTGCCCCGCGCCTGCAGCAGCTCCTGGAGGGCGGATTTGTAGTCGCCGATAGCGTGGTGCGCCTTGAGCTCCCGGTGCAGCCTGGCCGCCTGCGGTTCCGCGATCACGCGCTCCACAAACGAGACGGCCGTGGGGAGGCCGCCATCCAGATAGAGCGCGGCGGTCACCGCTTCCACGCAATTGGCGAGCAGCACCGCTTTATTGCGCCCCCCGGTTCTCTCCTCGCTGCGCCCGATGCGGAGCCAACGCCCCAGCTCCAGCGCTAAACCAACCTCGCCCAGGTGCTTGCGGCTCACCAGCGCGGCCCGCAGGCGGGTCAGCTCTCCCTCGCGCGCTTCAGGAAACCGCCGAAACAGCGACTCGGCGACCAAAAGCCCCACAATCGCGTCCCCCAGGAACTCCAGCCGCTCATTGTCTCTGGCCGCCGGCTTGCCCGCGACCTGCTGCTCGTGGCGCAGCGATCCGTGGGTCAGCGCCTCGGTGAGCAGCTCCGGCTTCCCAAAGCGATGCCCGAGCCGCGCTTCCAGCTCCCCAAGCCCGGGAGTTTTCTCGTCCTTCAAATCCGCTGCCACACTGGCCGGCCTTTCCCGCTTTGCAATCGGGGCACTGTAAAGGATGGATGATACCGCGCGCCGGGGCGGTGCCTTCGCGCGCAATTCACATTTGCCATTACTGTGGTTTGCCGTTTTCCGCGTCGGCCGCCCCGTTGTGGGGGAGGGCAAACGGCTGCGCCAACCCTTTTTGCGCCGCTTCCAGCGTGTCCGGCTGCCCATCGCGCACAGTCATAGCCGTTTTGTACTCCGCCAAGGCATCCGGGCGCTCGTCCCGAACATCCGCAATGCGCCCCAGATAAATGTGCGACCAGGCCAGCAAACGAGGGTCCTGCGCCAAGCGGATCGTCTCGTGGAAGTCGTTGGCGGCGGAGTCCATGTCGCCCTTCATCAGCCAGGTAAGCGCCAGCAGGTAATCCGCGCGGGCCGGGTCCGCGGTGTGGTCCTTAAGCGACTGCTGGGCCAGCTTGCTCGCGCCCTCGGCGTCGCCCGCCTTCAGCATGGCCTCGGCCTTGTCCAAGCTCCGGCCGCTCCCCGCCGGGCGCACCACGTCCGACGGTGCCTGCTCGGCAAACGCAATCTGCTTGGCCTGGTGCACCTGCGCGTCCACGTCCATGCCGTAGACCATGGGGCCGATTGCCTCGCGCAGGCTTTCCGGATTGCGCTCGAACAGCCCAAGCTGGTCGTAGAAGTATTTCGTCAGCACAAAACCCTGGGCCATGGCCTGCTTGACCGCTTTCTCGCGCACGGCCTCGGCCTGCTGGACCGACGCGTCCCGCTGGCGGTCGAGGCGCGGCAGGTCCTCGCGCGCCGCGTTCGCCGGGATCACAAAAGGCTTTACGCCCGTTTCCATGGTGCGCGCCTCCACCGCGCGGATCAGGCACTCCACCGTGAGCGAAACCACGTCGGCGCGGTACTGGTAATCCAGCGGCGCGTCGCGCACTGTTTTGAGCAGCGGCAGCAGCCGGTCCAGCGCGGCCACGTGCGCATACAGCAGCGGCTCAATCTCGTAGTGCAGATAGCTGTGGCGCACGTCGTGCATGTTGATTGCGCCGTTCACCGGAGAGGCCACCACCACATAATCCGCCCCGTACACCCGCGCGTTGGTCTGCCCGGGGTCGAGCAGCGGCTCCAGCACCACCAGAAAACGCGACCCGGTGTAGGAGCTGGTCGGCAGCTTCAGGTAAATGTTTGTGTCCAGGATCATCCGCGTCAGCGGGTCGTGCAGCTTCGTGATTTCCGCTTCGTACTCGGGATGAAAGCGCAGCCACAGCAGATGGAGGTCGACCGCCTGCGCGAACTTCCGAAGCACCGGCAGCATGTCCACCACCTGGGTCGCGTCCGGAGGCAGGTCTGTTTGCTCGACCGACGGCGCCAGCTCCGGCGGGGGCGTCAGGTAGAGCGCGAGCGAGATGTACTGCGCCAGGTCGCGGGAGCTCTCGTACAAGCGATGCTGGTTGATGAAGGCACAAACCCGGTCGCGCGCGGCTTGCGCATCCGGCGAAGCCTGCGCCGCTTCGTTGACCGCGCCGCGTACTTTTTCACGGATCGGGTCTGACGCTTCTAAACCCGCGGTATAGCCGCACGCATTGAGGGCGGCGGCTACGTCGAATAACGCTTCGCTGGCCTGCAGCGTCACCGCCGGCCCGGTGGGGTCGACTAGGGCGGGCGGCTTCGGGAGACGCGGCGCGCCCTGGCCCTTGTTTTTAACGGTGACCTGCGGGGTTTGGGCGGTGAGCCCGGTGGGAAACGAAAGAAGCGCAAGAAGCGCGGAAGCGAAAAGGAGGCGAGGGCGCATGAGAGGTTGGGCGGGGGTTGCCCTTTAAAGTCTAATCCAGAGCGGCCTCTTCGTGATCGAAAGCGACCTGGGCAGGCTACTATGGAGCGCAGGAGATTTGAGTGAAACCACTCGCAGCTACCTCGGCCATCCTGCTTTGCTGCTCCCTTTCCGCCGGCGCGCAGACGGGTGCAGCCCCGACGCACACAGCCCCGACGCACCATGTCCATCACGCGACCGCCGCGGCCAAACCACCCGCTTGCCCACCCGCCGCTCCCGAGCCGGTAATTC
>CAXTVG010000038.1:0-12413 GCA_964247505.1 uncultured Acidobacteriaceae bacterium | reverse complement strand
TCGACGTGGGTGGCGGGCTCAGCCGGCGGGTGTTGCTGCGCGAACAGCGGGACGGCAGGAAGCAGGGCAGCTGCCAGGGCGAGGGCGGCTGCGGATCGACGGGCTGGGTTCAAGGGAAACGTCCTCACGGGAGCGCTGGGATGCACCCATGATTGCATACAAGCTCTATGTACCGGTGCCTCTGATGACTACCTGCGCCGTCCGCAAGAGGATTTTCAGGTCGAGCCAGAAGCTCCAATTCTCAACGTATGCCGTATCCAGCGCGATGTAGCGGGCGAACGAGGAGTCGGTACGCGCCTGCACCTGCCAAAGCCCCGTGACGCCGGGCAACACTTCCAAACGTCTGAAGTGCTCTAGAGCGTACTTCGCAACCTCGCTCGCGATGGGCGGCCGCGGCCCCACGATGCTCATTTCGCCGCGCAAAACGTTGAAAAATTGAGGCAGCTCGTCCAGCGAGTATTTGCGTAGAACGCGACCCACCCGGGTGACGCGCGGATCTTTCGACATCTTGAACAGAATGCTGTCGCGCTCGTTGTGCTTGGCCAACTCGCGTTTCTTGGCCTCGGCGTCCCGGACCATGGTGCGGAACTTGAAACATGGAAACACCCGTCCGCGCTTGCCGATGCGCTCGGAAACATAGAAAACGGGGCCGCGCGAGTCCACGAGGACCGCGATGGCAATGACCAGCATGATGGGGCAAAGCGCAAGCAGCGCGGCGAGCGAGAGAAGGATGTCGACCACGCGCTTCATAAAAAAGGCGATGGTGCGCGGGTCGCGGCGATGGAGCGCCACCATCGGGTAGGCGCCCAAGTACTCGACCGGCGCATTCTGCGCGAGCTCGACATAAAAGCCGGACATGGCCCGGATGTCGATCTCGACGTCGTGGGCTTCCTCGAGCAGATGGATGACCGTTTCGATCGGGCAAGGCTGCGCGATCACAAGCTCGTCGATGAAGTGGAGCCGGGTAAGCTCGCGTAGCCGGTCCATGGTGCCCAGGATCTGATCGGCCGGGATGCCGTCGGCGTTTTCCGTGCCGGGCGCATGGAGGAAGCCGCAAAGCCGGTAGCCGAGATATGCGTCTTCCTGAATCTGCTGTCCGATGGCCGAGCTCAGCTCGTTGGTGCCCAGAATGACGACATTGCGGGTTTCCACACCCTTGGCGTAGCGCGCCAGCCGTACCGTGCGCCACAGGGCCCGGCGTATCCCGAGCGCGATGGCGGTGGTGACGACCAGGACCACGACCAGGACGCGCGACACATCGAGGTTGCGCATCAGGTACAGCCACCCGCACAGAAGAACACCGGCGGTGAGGCAGGCCTGAAAAATCAGCCGCTGCTCATGGGCCGCGCTGCGGTCAGGCACCCCGTTGTAGAGGCCGTACCGCCGCAGCACCACGAGCAGCACCAGCAAGAAGCCCAGCAGGTACCAAAGATTGCTGATGTGCGGGCTTGCATCCACCGGGAGCGCGCGAAGCTGCGGCATGTGGCTGACCATGAAATAGTTGATCAGGACCGCGATCACAAACGCGCCCAGCGTCACGAGCACGTCGTTCACCATCATGAGGACCACGGCAGCCAGCGCCGGGCTGGTGTGCCTGCGCAGCGGCCCCAAAGGACGCACCGGACTGGCGGGCAGCCGGGCTTCTCTGGTCTCATTGCGCCGAATAGATTCTGAACTCCCCATCGAAACCCTTGGCGTGCCTTCCTCGGTGAACCCTTTCTCTCACCCCAGCCGCAGGCGGTGGGAGCAGGGGCAGGCTCAGGAGTGCAGACCTGAGCTGGAAACATCTTGTACGGCGGCTCGGACCGCTCTTGCTCCGACTGTAACCTATTCGCAACTCTTTTTCTTTGGAGACTCTGTCAATTCAGCAAACCAAAGGTACCTTCATGGAACGATGGTTGCCGGATGGCGGCTTCCGGCTCTGCTTTTTGTCCAAATTGATATCCCGTTCTTAGCGACGTCAGAGTCAAGGAACGCAACAAATGCACGGCCCGGAGAAAACTCCGGCCCGCTCTACGGAGAAGCCGAATTTGAGGTACGCTGTTGCCTAAGATGCCTCGCGACCCGTCCCACACAGGTGCGCTGCCCGCTTCCATGCACCAGGCAACCTTTCGGAGCGAGCTTGCGGATCTTCTTCAAGAACAAGCGCGCCCCGCGGACAAGTACGGCCACCAACCGCGCCTGTATGCAATCACCCGCGCCGTTGGCCACGGATACAAGTACGACGACGATGTTGTGTTCGCCGCGGCTTACCTCCACGACCTCGGCGTCTTTATCGGCCACCGCCCGGAGGAGCCCGAACGGCTCGCCGGGTGGGACCATGTCCGGTACGCGATTGAAAAAGCGCCGGAAATCCTGCGGAGATCCCGGTTTCCGGAGAATAAGATCACCGCGGTGCTGCGCGCGATCGAGACCCACCAGCCCCGCGATACGCCGGAAAGCATGGAAGCCGCTATCCTGCGTGATGCCGACATCCTGGAGCAGCTGGGGGCTGTGGGCATCCTGCGCGCCGTCGCCAAGGTGGGCCGCGACTCCCGCTACCCCACCTTTACCCCGGCGGTGGCGTTTCTGCGGCGCAATCTCGCCGAGCTGCCCGCGGCCATCCGGCTCCCCACCACGCAATTGCTCGCGGCACCCAGAATCGAACTGCTCCGGGCGTTTCTTGCGGGGGTAGACGCCGAGGCACAAGACTTGCTCTTCTAGACCTCCTTCGCAAGCTGTTCCGCAACCCGCACGTACAACTCCACGGCTTCCCAAAGCTCCGTCTTGCGGATCCGCTCGCCCGGCGTATGGGCGACGTGGATGGAACCGGGCCCCAGGAGCAGGGGCTCTCCCCAGGCGGTGAGCGCGGGAATGTCGGTGGTAAACGCAGCCACCATCGTGGGCAGCCCGGGCAGCGCGCGCAGCCGCACAAAGGGGATTTCGAGCGTGAAGTCTACCTCCGCATGGGGGCACCCGGCTGCCTGGAGAGCCGCTTTTGTTTCCTCGGACGGCCCGACCAGCCGCACCAGCACCTGCGCCGAGGCGTGGTCGGCGATGACGTTGGGGGCGCGGCCGCCTTCGATCAGCCCGATGTTCAGTGTGCTCGGCCCCACGCCTTCCACCATCGGCAGCGGAACGGCGAGCATCGCGTCGAGCGCCCGCACCAGCTTGTGCACGGCGCTCGAGCCCAGCTCCGGGTACGCGGAGTGCGCCATCACGCCTTTCGCGGTTACGATGGCGCGCAAGGCCCCTTTGGAGGCAATGCCCAGGCGGTTATCGGTGGGCTCTCCATTGATGAGAAAGCGGCTGCCCCGGGGCTGCCGGTTCGCCGCCTTCGCTCCAGCGGAGTCGCGTTCCTCCCCCACCACGAACAGCAGCGCCACCGGAACACCGAGCTCGCGCAGCCGCTCGGCTGCAAGCATCATCGCGACGATAATGCCCTTTGCGTCGCATGCGCCGCGGCCATACACCCAGTCCTCGTCCTCGCTCGACGGGATCCACGGCGGGACCGTGTCCATGTGCGTCGAAAACACAACCGTGGGAGCGCCGGCCTGCGCGGAGGCGTACACATTCAAGCGCTCGCCCCGGTTGGCCGAGCCCTCAGGCTGCGGGACCGGCTGGGTCTCCACTGTAAATCCACGATCGCGGAGGTGCCCGGCTAAAAACCCGGAGACCGCTCCCTCATGGAAAGTCGTAGAGTCGATATCGATCAAGCGCCGCAGCAGCGCGGTCGCGTCCCGCATTTCTGTCCCGTTCACGCCCACAAGCATACCCCACTGCGTTTGCGCGCGGCCCTACAATAGACGGGTGGCTACATCTGCAGCATCATCGCATCTGAGCGTCACACGCACGATCGAAGACTTGCGTGGGCCCGCGGGGCAGCTTCAGGCAATTCTGAATGGCGGCCAGGAGACTGGAGCCGCGCCGCCTGTTGCCGTCCTGCTCTGCCATCCACATCCGTTATTCGGCGGCACCCTGCATAACAAGGTCGTGTACGCGGCGATGAAGAACTTTACCGGGCTGGGCTTGCCGGTGCTCCGCATCAACTTCCGCGGCGCGGGTCGCAGCGAAGGCGCGCACGACCATGGCGCGGGAGAACAGGACGATGTGCGCGCGGGCATGGATTGGCTGGACATTGAGTTCGGGCTGCCGGTACTGGCGGCCGGCTTTTCCTTCGGCGCGCACATGGCGCTGCGCGCCGGCTGCGCTGACCCGCGTGTCTCCGCGCTGGTTTCGCTCGGGACACCCATCCAGGCCGCCGACCGCGAGTACCGCTACGAGTTTCTCCACGATTGCTCAAAGCCCAAGCTCTTCCTCAGCGGTGCCGCCGATCCGTTTGGCCCCGTTTCGCTGGTCGAGGACGCTCTGCGCGACGCAGCCGGGCCAAGGGAGACCATCTGGATCCCGGAAGCCGATCACTTCTTCACGGGCAAGCTTTCGCTCATGCAGGCCGAGCTCCAGGCATGGGTGCAAACCACCATCCTGAGGCAAACGCGTTGACCCCCGCCGAAGAAGTGCTGGCTGCCCTGCGGGCCGATGCACTCGCCATCTTTGAGCATGCCCTGCGCGCCTGCGATATCGAGGAGGCGTTCGGGCGGCACCTCTCGTTTGAGGGAAAAATACTGCGGCGCAGGCCATCGCCCGTGCTGCCGGCGATGGAGCAATCCCTGGCGGCGATCAAGAAAATCCAGGTAATCGCCTTCGGCAAGGCCGCTCTCCCCATGCTCGATTCGCTTCTCAGCCGGCTGCCGCCGAAGCTGCGCGTCGACGGCATCTGCTCCTCGCCGGAAGTGCCGAAAACCCGGCATCGGCACATTCACTACTTCCAGGGCAGTCACCCGCTGCCCAATGAGGACTCGCTGAAAGCGGCGCAGGCGGCTCTGCAGATGCTCGGGCGCGCGGGGCGGGACACTTTTATCTTCTTTCTGATCTCGGGCGGCGGCTCTTCCCTGCTCGAGCTGCCGCTCCAGCGATCCATTCCGCTGGATGACATCCGCGCATTTTACGAAACGCTGGTGCTTTCCGGCGCGGACATTGCTGAAATCAACACCATTCGCAAGTTTTTCTCCGCAGTCAAGGGAGGCCGCCTGGCCGAGGCCGCGCCCGAAGCCGAAAAGCTGACCCTGCTGCTGGCCGATGTGCCGCTCAAAGACCTGGGCGTGGTCGCGTCCTCGCCGACGCTGCCCAATCGCGCGACGGGGGCCGAGTGCGCCGAGGTACTGGAGCGCTGGAACCTTCTGGCCCGGTTTCCCGCGACCGTGCGCGCGTTTTTTCAAACCCTGGCGCGCGCCCCGGAGCTTTCTCCGGATCAGCCCGAGCTCAAACACACGCAGGTCGACGTGCTTTTGTCGAACCACGACTTTGTCAACGCCGCCCGGAACTATGCCCGGACTTTGGGCTACAAAGTCGTGATTGACAACACCTGCGACAACTGGCCGTCGGACCGCGCTTCGGACTATCTTCTGGAACGGTTCCGGGCACTGCGGGCGGAATGGGGCCGGGTATGCCTGCTTTCGAGCGGCGAGGTTACGGTCGCGGTAGACGAGCAGCGTCGCGGCTGCGGCGGCCGCAACCAGCACTTCGCCCTGCAAACAGCTTTGCGCATAGAAAACGAGCCGGAAGCTATGGCCGCCCTGAGCGCGGGCTCAGACGGGGTGGACGGCAACAGTCCGGCTGCCGGAGCAATCGCCGACCCGTCCACTGTCGCGCGGGCTCGGCAATTCCATTTTGACCCCACGGCGGCGTTGGAACGCTTTAATACTTGCCCGCTGTTTACCGCGCTCGGCGACGCGATCATCACCGGGCCGACCGGCAACAACTTGCGCGATCTGCGGGTGTTTGTCTCGGCGAACCCGGAGTAGGGGAATTCCCCGGAGCCAGATTCGCCGGAGCCGAATGTGCATCCCGCTCTGCGGACGTTCGCAGGCGCCGCGTTGAAAGTTGCTAGCGCTTTCGAGCTGGTTTTGCCGACTTGCCCGCTGCTTTTTTCTCCGCCTCGGGTGGCGTTTTTGCCACTGCCTTCTTGGCCGCAGCCTTGACGGACTTTGCGGGCGTGGGCGCGGTTTCCGCCTTTTTTGCGGGAGGCGCTCCCTTCGCCGGTACCGCCTTTGTAGCCGGTGCGTGCCCCTCCCCCTTCTTAGGAGATACCCCCTTCTTCTCCGCCACTTTCTCCTGCGGTGCCGGCACGTCGGAAGCAGCCTTGGCCGGCACAGGAACCTTTTTCGCGGGCTTCGACGGCGGGGCGGCTTCCTTAGCCTGGGGCGGAGCCTCCGCAGGTGCGTCTGCCAAGGTTGCTGAACCTGAAGTCACGGGCGGAGAGCCCGCGGCCGCCGCTTTCATCGAAGACGGGAGGGCAACGCTTTCCGCCTCAGGCTTATTCTTTACCAACGGAGCCGGCGGAGCGGTCTCGCCGGCGACCTCTTCGCCACGATCGAGGTCGGGCAGCTCTTCCGTTTCCTCGTCGCTGTGAATCCGGCCGAGCACGGCGTCCAGATCCACACTCCCGAGTGACCGGCGCAGCCCCAGCTCAGGTGGGCCACCGGCACCCTCCTCTTCTTCCTCTTCCTCCTCGTTTCGCACGGCGGGGCGGTCTTCGTCGTCCAGCTCGTCCTCATCCTCATCGTCGTCCTCGCGCGCGGCGCCCTTGCGCTTGGGCTTGGCTTCCCCTTTTTTGCCGCGAGTGCGGCGAAGAGTGACCGGAGGCGGCGGCGCCGGAGGAGAATATGGCTCCAGAAAAGCACGCAGCGCTTCATCGGTCTCGAGCTTGCCGTCAATCTGCTGAAGAAAAAGCTCGTGAAGCAGGGCTTCGTAGCCGGGAAGCTCGGGCGTGATGCGCATTTCCAGCATGAGCGCAACTGGCACTTTTTTCGCGACTTCGGGCCAAACCGTAAACAGATTCTTGAACTTTGCGTCAGCCGCCGGGGCTTTCCGGCCGTGCGCGAGCCACAGGATGGGTTCCGCTGCATACGAGTGGAACAGCTTCCAGGTAGCCGACGGGCTGGCCGCGTCCTTGCTCAACAGCAGCCGCGCAAACTCCCGTGCTTCTGCGTCGAGCCCTTCCCACTGCGCGCGCAGCCCTGGCCGGACCATCGATCCCTTGAGGCGATCGCGGTCCCCGCCGCTCATTTTGGCCGTCAGCAGTTCGAGGTGCGCGGCGGTCAGGTCGGGCGCGATCCCCTGCATCAACAGCTGAATCCGGTTGCGGCGCAGCTCATCAAGCGCGGCCGTATCGGCGCTGGCCGCGGTCCACGAGGCAAAGAGCTTTGTCATCCACCCTTCGGCCTCGAGCGCGCGCACCGTGTCAAGGGCGTCCTCTTCCGCTGCGATCTCTTCAAGCTCGTAGCCGCGCAAAAAGGCGGAAAGCACGTCGAAGTTGCCGGCTTCCTTCGCATTCTCGTAGCGCGTGGCCGTCCGCTCTTCCACAGTCCAGCCCATGCGCTGGCGCAAACGCACCAGCCGCACCAAGCGCGACGGATCTTCCAGGAATCCATAGTTGCTGACCAGGCGGAGCTGCCGCGCCTCGATGTCGGCTACGCCGTTCAGCGGGTCGAGCAGCAGACCATAGGAGCCTTCATTCAGCGACAATGCCATGGCGTTGACCGTGAAGTCGCGGCGATGCAGGTCGTCCACGATGCTCGACCACTCGTAAACGGGCTGGCCCGGCTTGGGGAACGTCTCCGAGCGTGTGCTCGCGACCTCCACGCGGACGGAGCCCGGAAAAAGAAAAAACAGGGTCCGGGAAGAGGCGTACTCACCCCAGAAAGTGGCCCCGCGCGCCTGGAGCGCGTCGCGAAGCTCGAGCGCATTGCCCTGGACGGAAAAGTCCAAATCGCGGACGGAGGAGCCGGTGGTCAGGTCGCGAACCGCGCCCCCGGCAAGGAACACAGTCATGCCGGCTTCGCGGGCTGCGTCGCGAACCTGCGACAGGGCGTTCTTTTGAGGGGAGGAGAGCCGGGTTTCGAGCAGATATGTGTATTCAGGCATGCTGGGGAGAAAACAGTACAAGATTTCTCCAGAGCCGCCCGACCGACCTCAAGGAATGCACACTCTTCCTGAGCAGCCGAACGGGTGACGCTGGAGACAAAATGCGATGGTAACAGACCCGCCGCGCCAGGGCGAGAGTTGATTTTAAGAAATCCCCGGCGGCTACAATGGCCGCATGACGCTGGAGGAGCTGGCCCGAACCCTGGGCGCGGAACTGCGCGCCGCTGCCGGCGGGGAGATGGAAGCGCCGGGGAGTCTGGAGATCACTGGTATGGCAGGGCTCGAGCATGCCGGGCCGACCGAGGCCAGCTTCGTTTCCAACCCAAAATATGCAGTGGCAGCGCGCAACACGCGGGCGGCCGCGGTGCTGGTTGAGCCCGGCTTCCCTGCCCTGCACGTGCCTACACTTCGCATCGCCAACCCATACCTGGCCTTTGCCCGCGCGGTCGCGCTGTTCTACACGGGGCCGCGCTACGAGCCTGGCATTCACCCCACAGCCGTGGTCGACATGTCAGCGCGGATCGGCGCCGGGGTGCACATCGGGCCGTACGCTGTGGTCGGGGCACAGGTCCGGGTTGGAGCGGGGAGCGTCCTGCTGGCGCACGCCGTGCTGTACGAAGACGTGGAGGTCGGGGCACGCTTTTTTGCCCATGCCCACGCGGTGGTGCGCGAAGGCTGCATTCTGGGCGACGACGTCACGCTCGGGAATGGCGTGGTGGGAGGCTCGGCCGGGTTCGGCTTTGCCAAGGACGAGCATGGGGCCTGGCACAAAATCCCGCAAAGCGGCCGGGTGGTGGTGGGCAATGGCGTGGAAATCCAGGCGAACAGCTGCGTCGATCGGGCCAGCATCGGGGAAACCACGATCGCCGCGGGCGCGAAGATCGACAATCTGGTCCAGGTGGGCCACGGATCGCACGTTGGCGAGCACACCCTGCTGTGCTCCCAGGTGGGGCTTGCCGGGTCGAGCCGGGTAGGACGGGATGTCATCCTAGCCGGGCAGGTCGGTGTTGCCGGGCACCTCACGGTGGGCGATGGTGCCATCGCGACGGCCCAAACCGGGATTCCAAACGACGTCCCCGCAAGGGAAACGGTGAGCGGCTACCCGGCGATCGCAAACCGGCAGTGGCTTCGCTCCTCAGCCGCATTTGCCCGTCTGCCCGAGATGCTGCGGCGTCTCGGCAGGTTGGAACGGCTCCTCGAAGAACTCGCGGCCGCTTTGCATCGGAACTAGGGCGCGGGCGCATCTACCCTCCTCATGTCGGAACCTACAGACGAGGACATCGTCGACCTGCTCGCTCCCGCGGAACCGGAAGAAGCGCCCATTCGGGTACTTCTGCTGGATGACGCGGTTGAAAATTTGCTGCTGCGCGCCACCATTCTCCATAAACACGGCTACCAGACCGAAACTGCCTCGACTGTCGAAGAGGCGTTGGTCCTGCTGCACTCCATCGACATCGCGGTGCTCGATTACCACCTGGGCGCGGGCAAGTTCGGCACCGAGGTAGCGGCGCGCCTGCGCGAGGACCGGCCCGAGGTCCCGATCATTATCTTGTCTGCTACGCTCGAGCGCCGGTTCGGCGGCCCTGAGGATATGCACCTGCTCAAGGGCTATAGCTCGGTCGACGACCTGGTCACAGCGCTGCGCTCGTTCCGCGCCAAGCGGATGGGCAAACCGGTAATGGTGGATGCGCGGGACTTCTTCTACTCCCGCATCAACATGGCCATGGGCGACGATGTGGTGCTCGAGATCCTGGACGGACGGGGCAACTGGCTCTATGTGAACGAAACCTGCGCCCGGCTGCTGGAGCGGCCCCGCGACTGGTTCAAAGGCAAGAACATGTTTTACGAAATGCCCGAGCTTGCGCCGGACTGGCGCGAGATTGTGTCCCGGGTCGCGACGACGCGGGAAACCTACATCGACCGGACCTTTCGCGGCCTGATGAACCTGCCCCGCAAGGGCGAGGAATGGGTTTGGAATGTGCTTGCATTCCCGATGACGCTGCATAACAACGAGAGCGGCGTGGTGCTGACGGCGCGCATTCTGGAACGAAAGCCGAGCATGTGATGGCTTTGCCGGTGAGGGAGCGGCGTTCGGCCCGTGTGATCCTGTTCGACGATGCGCAACGGATCCTGCTGCTTCGCTTCGAGATGAACGACCCTGACCTGCCGCGGAGCTTTTGGGCGACCCCCGGCGGGGCGGTTGAGGCCGGTGAGACGGCGGAAGCAGCCGCCGCGCGGGAGCTTCACGAAGAGCTCGGGTTAGAGGTGGAGCTGGCCGGGCCAGTCCACGGGGAGCATGCCGAGTGGATTGAAGGCGGCATGCGCGTGTTCAGCGACGACAGTTTCTTCATCGCGCGGTGCAACGCCGCTGCGCCCGTGCTGGCCGGAGCGAGCGAGGCGGAGCGGCGGGTTCTGCGCGAGATGCGCTGGTGGACCCTTGAGGACATCGACAATGCGGCCGAGCGGGTCTTCCCCGCAAGCCTCGCGCAGATCGCCGCCGCCTGCTTGCGGCCTAGTGCACCACGTTCTGGAACAAAGTTGAGTGGAGAAGCGTTGCAAACTGGCTGTCTGAGGCGCTGAAGTTCACGTTCAACGTCCCGGCGCTTGACGAGATCTCGGTGTTCTCGATGGCCTGCTTTTCCACCGGCGTCCCGCTGACCTTTTCATACATGGCCGCGGCGCTCATCATGCTGGACATAGTCGCGGCGGTGAAAGTATCCGGCGTGACCACGGCCAGGTTGAACTTAACCCCGTTGTCGAAGTTCATGCTGTAGCGCGAGCTCAGGAGCCGCTTTTTCACCGACTCGTAGTCGGCCAGCTGGGCGGCCTGCCCCATAACGCTGCGCATCATCTGCTGCGTCCCTTTGCCGTCCAGCAGACTCCACAAAGGTTGCGTGTCGACCAGCCCCATCTGCTGCATCAAGGGCTGGTTCGCAAGCATATTGGGCGCGAAACCATCCCGGGCGTTCAACGCGTTCTTGAGCGCTTCCGTCGAGCCGAAGACCATGGTCGTCGGATTGACGAAGCACACCAGCATGCCGCTGCCCTGCATCGGGTACATCTTGTTGGCGCGGAGCACCTGCGGCTTTAGCTTGCGTTTTTTGAAATCGGCCAGGATGTCGGGCACCGAAAACTGACCCTGCGCAACGCCCACGATACGGGCGCTGTCGTCGTTCGGGTTGGGGCGAAAACTCGCGAACGCCAACTCCTCGACATCGTGGTTGGCGTCGATCCCTGAAGAATCGAGCGCTTTTTCAAGTTGCTTCAGCTCGGGCGGCAGGACTCGGGCCTTGAGGTCCATGGCCGCCTGCGAGTTCTGCATCGCGCGGTAGTCGACGACGATAAGCTGCTGAATATCCCTGGGAATCGCCCCGCGCGCGTCTTCGCTGAGCTGCGCGGCATGGGCGGCGGAGGAGAGAACCAAAAGCGAAGCCGCCGCGAAAGCGGGGGCAAGGCAGAGCAGGCGGTGCGACTTGAATTTCATCGGTCTTAAACCCCATGGAGAAAGCGGCACGACGGCCCACAGGCCGCGCGCATAGGTATTGTCGACTATGTTAGACGCGGCAACAGCTTATTTGGGTCGGCAGCTGCACTAGAGTAACGTCCCCGTTCCCAAAAGCGGATGCATGGGCGCTAGCGCCACCAGGAATACCCAATTTGGAACTGAATGCTCGCGTTTACCCCAGGGTTGCGGTCGCCCAGGCTGGCACTAGAGATGTGCACGGCGCTGACCTGGAAGTCGACCGCCTGCCGGTCCCGGAGGAAATAGTGCAGGCCGAGGCCTCCCTGCGGAGTAAAGTTCCACACGCTCGTGCCGCCGGGGAAGCCCTTCGGCACGATCACGTCGGGCGGATACTTGTGGTTGGTCCACAGGAGGCCGCCTGCGCCTTGCAGATACGGGGCAAATCGCCGATGGGGCTTCAAATCCCAGCGCAGCATGATAGGCGTAATGCTGACCCCGGTAAACGTTCCGCCGTTGTAGGGCAAGAGCACCGAACCATTTTGGCCGTCGAAGCTGTACCGCGTTGGACGCTCGCCGGGTGCCGGGGTAAAGGACTGCCAGTAGGGCAGGATTTCACCGGCGTACTCAAACTGGCCGCGCAGGAAGCTGGGACCGTGCTGGTCTGTGAGCACCTTGCCCGCGCGCGCGCCCGCGTTGGTGAAGGAAAAGTCGGAACGGTCGCCCACGCCCACGCCGCCGCCGAAGAATACGCCGTACTCCCAAGGATCGGTGGCGAGCACGGCAGCGGCTGGGGCAGGATTGCCGCTGGCCGGGACCCCCTGCGCGGAAACGGAAAGAGCGGAAAGCAGTAAAACGGGCGGGGCGAACCAAATAGAGTTCATGTTCTCCGGAGGAAGCCGCCGGGCGGAAAACCCGGCGGGCGCATGAGGGGGATGAGCGAGCTTCAAGGAGCGGCAACTGCGCCGCTACGTCCATTTGCTCGTCC
>CAXTVG010000037.1:11331-12963 GCA_964247505.1 uncultured Acidobacteriaceae bacterium | reverse complement strand
CCGGCGCGACGCGCTCTGGCAAGTGGAGCAGGCAGGCCGCCCCGCCGGGCCTTTACTGGAGCGGGTTTCCGGCCCTGTAAATGAACGAGCCGATCCGCCCGAGCCCTCGCCCCTGCGCCGCATGAGCACGGAAGAGCGCCTGGTCGCCGACTTCAGCGGCACCGGTCTGACCACCGGGCCGCACCCCCTGCAGTATCAGCGGCCGCGCTTGCGCGAGGACGGCGTCCTGGCGGCCCGGGAGCTTTCGCGCTCGCGGAACGGTGTGTACGTGCGTACCGCCGGATGCGTGATCGCCCGCCAGCGCCCGGGCACCGCGAGCGGGTTTATTTTCCTCTCGCTCGAGGACGAAACCGGCATCAGCAATGTGGTGGTGCACCCGGAGCTGTACGAGCGCGAGCGCCTGCTCGTGACCGGCGGCAAGTTTCTCCGCGTCGAGGGCCGCCTGCAGAACGACAATGGCGTGGTTCACGTCCGCGCTGAGCGCATCGAAGCGCTCGAAGTAAGCCGCGCGCCTATGCGTTCACACGATTTTCATTAACGGCTAGGCTTGCTGGAGGGACTTAAAAGCCGATGCTCAGCAGGGGCTACATCGCAGCCACGATGGACGGCCAGAGCGCGAATAGCCGTCTTTGCGTTGGGAAGCGCAGTCTTGCAACTTAGGCGTAGCGCCGCAGGACGCCGAGAACCCGTCCCTGTACCTCGACCTGGGCCGCGGGGACAAAGATCGGCTCCATCTCGTCGTTGGCCGGTTGCAGCCGTACCGTGCTGCCCTCCACGTAGAACCGTTTCAGAGTTGTTTCAGAGCCGCGCACCAGCGCGACCACGATCTCCCCGTCCCGCGCGGCGCGGGTGCGCTCAACCAGCACATAATCCCCGTTGACGATATGTTCGTCGCGCATGGAATCCCCGCGGACCTCGAGAGCGAACACTTCCTTGTTGCCGACGATGTCGGAAAGGGAGATCGTCTCGGCGGTTTGCACGGCCTCAACCGGCAGACCCGCGACGATGCGGCCCATCAACGGCAGGCGCTCGCGCGAGGGCTGCGCAGCGCGCTGCGCGCGCGGCATGGGCAGCACATCTATCGAGCGGCTCCGGTTGTGTCCGCGCTGCAGGGCGCCCTTGGTCTGCAGGTTGGTGATGTGCTTGTGCACGGTGGCCAGTGACTTGAGGCTCAGCCCGCGCGCGATCTCCTCGAACGAGGGGGAATAGCCCTGCCGCTCCACAAAGGAAGCGATAAAGTCGAGAACCTCTTTTTGCCTGCGGGTAACGGCCATCGTGTGATCATTATAGCGAAGGAAAAGCGAATTGCAACGCGGTTGTGCGGGGAAGCTGCATTTGGGGGCAGTACTAAGGTCAAGCGAAAAACGCGCGGCGAAGAACTGCCAGTTCCAAAATGGGAATGCGCGGAAGAATTGGCCCAAAAGAGGAGGGGCGTACCAGAGAAAAATAAATATGGCGGGGAAAAGCGGAAGAAGGGGGCGTAGCTTAACCGTGGGAGGGCGAGAAATGCATATTCTGATCGCGGAACACCAGCCGTCGTTCGGCCGCTTTATGGCCAGGGGATTGGGCAGCGAGAGCTGGGAAGTGAACTGCGGGCCGTTAGCGGCGCGGGCGGGCGGGGGGTTAGACGTG
>CAXTVG010000037.1:2414-11321 GCA_964247505.1 uncultured Acidobacteriaceae bacterium | reverse complement strand
CGGATAGCGGCGAGGCGCTGCGGCGCTTTCTCGACCGGACGCCCGATCTTTTTATTTTGGATTTGCAGCTCGCGGAGCTGGCCGCCATGGAGGTGCTTCGGGCAGTTCGGGCAGCCTCGCCGTTATGCGCGGTGCTGGTGCTGAGCGCCGATGAGAGTACGCGCACGGCCTGCCTGGAAGCCGGCGCTGATGATTGCCTCCAGAAGCCGTTCTCGCTGAGCGAATTGCGCACTCGCTGCACCGCGCTGCTGCGGCGGCAGCGCGCGTTTACGATCCTGCTCGAGGAAGCCCGGGCCGCTGCCCTGTCTGCGGAAGGCGCTTCTCTGCGCTGCGGAGCGCTGGCGCTGAACCGGATGCGCCGCCAAGCTGAGGTCGGCGGCGTGCCCGTTCGGCTCACAAACCGGGAGTTCGCGCTGCTTGAGCAGTTGATGCTCACCGGGCGCGAGCCGCTCAGCCGGGCGGCGCTTTGCTCGGCGGTATGGGAAGGCAAACAGGTGGAGGCGAATGTGGTGGACGTTTACATCGCGGCGCTGCGCCGCAAACTGGGGCCGCACGCGCCGGCAATCCAAACAGTGCGCGGCGCTGGCTTCCGCTTGGATTTTTCTTGCTCCAGCAAGGGGCCGGCCCTGCTGGCGGGGCCAGGTTTTATCCCGCTTCCTTTGCCGCAGCCCGGGGCGTCGCTGGGGGCTAGCCGATGACCGGCGCGGCATTTCCATCTACCGCCCGGGACGGGGCGTTTTCCGGGCGGGTTTCCCTCGAGAGCGCTGCGCGGGGCTCAAATCGGCGCACCGCTGTGCTTGCGACGGGAGACCGGGCCCTCGGTGGCGCGCTCGGCGCCGAATTGCGCGGCCTTCGCTGGCAGGTGCGGGAGGTTGTGACCGCCGCGGAGGTATTTTCGCTGCTCGTAGCCGAAGTGCCTGCGGTCTGTTTTTTTGACTCCTGGTTTCCGGACCTGGACGCTCGCGAATGCGTGGAGCAGATGCAAGAGCTGTACCCCGAAATGGATTTGGTCGTTTTGGACGGGGCCGAACTCGGCGCGAAGCCCGCGCGGGGGCCGCTGCGCACCGAGGCTCTCCATGCGCTGCGGCAGGCGCAGGAACGCCTGGATGCTCCGGCGTGGCAAGGAAGCCTGCCCGCGGGGGAGATCATCCGGCGCCACGAGGCTAGCCGCGAGGCAGACCACAAAGAAAGCCAAGGTCGGACGGAACCGGCTCGGTCGCATGAGGCGGCCCACCTAGCTGCCGAGGCGAACCCCTCAGCCCCGCTGCCGGAATTCGTAGGCTCCGACCCGCATTTGCTGGAAGTGAGCCGCCGCATTCAACTGGTCGCCCGGCGCAAGACCGCGGTGTTGGTCCATGGAGCCACCGGAACGGGCAAGGAGCTGGTGGCGCGGGCGCTGCACCGGCTCAGCGGCCGGCCGCAAGACAGGTTTGTCGCGATCAACTGCGCTGCGATCCCGGAAGCGCTGATCGAGGCCGAGCTGTTTGGGCACACCCGCGGCGCGTTTACGGGCGCGCAGCAAAGCCGGATTGGGCAAATTGAGGCGGCCGCGGGCGGAACTCTGTTTCTGGACGAGGTCGGGGAGCTTCCGCTGCTCGCGCAGAGCAAGCTCCTGCGGTTTCTCGAGAGCGGGGCGATTCAGCGCGTGGGCGAAAATCAAGAGGTGCGGGTGGATGTTCGGGTGGTCGCGGCGACCCACCGCAAGCTGGGCGCAATGGCGCGGGAAGGCAGCTTCCGGCTGGACCTGCTGCACCGTCTATCGGTATTTCTGATACAAACACCGCCGCTCGCGGGACGCACGGCCGATATCGACGCCTTGATCGCGCGCTGCCTGGAAAACCTGGCGGATGGGCAAGAAAATAAATGTCTGGACCGGGAAGCGCGCGCGAAGCTGCACAGTTATGACTGGCCGGGTAATGTGCGCGAACTGCAGCACACTGTCGAGCGGGCCTGGATTCTCGCCGGAAGCGCTTCAGCGATCAGTGCTGAGTGTGTCGATTTCGGGGAAGCTCTTTTCTAAACAGGCCTTTATCTGCTGCTTCGCCTTGCTGCTCCGCGCTGCGGCGTGCCTTCTTGCGCAGACTCCCCCGCTCGCAGCAGCACAGTAATCCCTTTCTTAGCTGCATACCGGCCATTTACAACCTATGTCGCTGCTTAGGCAAGAGCATCCTCGTGAACGCTCGCGGGTAGCTTTGGGATTTCCTGACAGCGATTCATGCTGAATCTGACCGCGCGCGGCTTGGGCGGGGTATCGCCGGATGGGGAACCCAGACCGGAATTGGGTGCTTTCCGCCGCGGATTTACTTATCAGCCTCGATCCGATCCTGCCTGCACATGAACTATGAAGAAAAGTTCATGAAGTAAGCCTTAAGATACTGGTCCAAACCCGGCCACTTAGTTGCACTTATGTCGGATCGTAGGGCAGCGCAGCCTGAATAGGCGTGAGCGGCTCCTGCGAATACGAGGTCGGGGAGCGACGGTATGCAAGCAGCGATGCGGGGAACGGAAGTGGGGCGGGGAGCGGCGGCTTCGCCGAGAATGCTGGGGAGTTTGGTTGTAAGCCGAGGGGCTTTGCCCGCGTTGCCGCGCATCGCCGCGCCGGAGCGGAAAGCGGCCGCGACGGATGCGGCGCTGACCGGGGCGCAGGAGCAGCTGGTGCTGGAGCATTTGCCGGTGGTGCGGCATGTGGCGCGCCAGATACACGAGCGCTTGCCGCAGCATGTGGAGCTCGACGAACTGGTGGGGGCCGGCACGCTCGGGCTGGTCGACGCGGCGCGCAAATTCAACGCGCAGAAAAATGTTCAGTTCCGCTCCTATGCGCAGTTTCGCATCCGCGGCGCGATCCTGGACAGCCTGCGCTCCCTGGACTGGAGCCCGCGGGAGCTGCGCCGGAAAGCCCGCGCCATGGAAGAAGCCGCATGCGCTCTGCAGGCGCGTTGCGGACGCCCTGCTCAAGACGCGGAAATAGCCGCTGAAATGGGCCTGCCGCTGCTGCACTTTCAGCAGCTGGCCGGGAAGATTAAAGGCCTGGAAATCGCAGCGCTTAATGCAGACCGAGGCGAGGAGGGCGCCGAGGAGGAGCTCGCGTTTGTGCCTGCGAAGGAAAGCGAAAACCCGCTCTTTCAGTGCCTGGAAGGGGAAGCGCGCCGGCGCTTGATCGGCGCCATTGATGCACTGCCGGAGCGCGAGCGTTTGGTGATGACCAAATACTACTTCGAGGAAATGACCATGCGCGAGATCGGCGCGATGCTGGGCGTAGTGGAATCGCGCGTTTCGCAAATTCATGGGCTTGCCCTGGGGCGGCTGCGCGGGCTGCTGGCCGATCTGCGCGCCCAAGCGAAAAGACCGATGCGGCGGGCTGGTTAGGGAACAGATTGGCGCATGGTGTGCGCGTGTACAGACGTGCGGCACACCACGCGAGACGACCATGCGGGAAAACAAGGAGGCGGGGCGATGAGCGAGTGGATGGAAATACAGGGAGCGCCGGATCTGACGAAGCAAGCCATTCTGGGCGCGGAAATAAACAGGATCGCGGACAAATCCGCGCGGTGCGCGGTGCGCGAGTGTGCGGATGAAGGGCGGTTTGTCTTTAACGGCCAGCGGGCGTGCAGTCGGCGGCATTTGGAGCTGTTGCTGCGGGCCGCCGTGCTCGAGGAGCAGACACAGGCGATGCGGGCAGCCCTGCGCGCCAAGCCGAGGGTGCTGATGGGCCGCATCTTGATCGAGCAAGGCACGATCACGGAAACGCAGCTCGAGCAGGCGCTTTTGTCCCAGCGTTCGACCGGTGCCGGCAAGCTTGGCTCCTGGCTAAAGCAGCAGGTAGAGTTGCCTGAGGCGGACTTTACCGCGGCCCTTTCCATTCAGTGGCGCTGCCCGGTTTTCCGGCTGGGAAACTTTGCGCCGGCGCGCATGGCGGCTTTTCTGCCCCGGCCCTTGATGGAAAAACTTGACGCGGTGCCATTGCGGCTGAGCGGCTCGCCACAGCGGCTTTCTCTCTGCTTTGAGGATCACGTCGACTATGAACTGCTAGGCGCGGCTGAGCGGATGCACGGAGTTGCGACGGATGCCGGGCTGATTACGGCGACCGAATTTTGGCAGGCGACCCGCGAGCTGCTGGGGGTGCGCTTTCCCCGGGTGGTTGCGGTGGAAGCCAGCTCGCCCGACTGCATGGTCGAAAGCATGAGCCGCTTGCTCGTCAAAGCGAACGCCGCCGAGTCCCGGATGGTGGCTGTGCGCGACTGCTACTGGCTTAGGCTGTGGCCGACGGCCGACGCGCTGCCATGCGATCTGCTCTGCACGCCGCGCGGGAGCACCTTAAACGGGGAAGCGGGCGCAGATAGGGTCGAGCAGCTCACCTCCTCCATGCTTGGCCTGCTGGCTTGATGTTGCTGCGGGGACCGGCCGGCGCGTTGCGGGCCGGCTTTCCGCTCAGGAAAGCTCGCCGTCCTTTGTTTTGCGGCACGGAGATGTGTCCACTTCAGATCGAATGTAGAAAGGGCCTGGGCGGGTCCGGTGGAGGGTCGCGTGCGACGAGCGTGAATGTAGGCGGGGCGTCCGGCCGCCAGCTGAGCCGGTGCAGCCCCCGCTTTTTCACACTCGCCACGGCACCGGGGCGGAAACACGCGAGGCAGGTGCCGGCGGACCGCCGCGCGCTCGGATAGATCACGCCCAGAGAACCGGCTTCGAGCAGCTCCACCGCGAGCTGTTGGGACGCGATATAGGACCGCGGGTCCAGGAACGCTTCGCGCTGCCGGGCCTCGCTTTCTCCGGGGGAAGCGCTCGCGCGCAGATCGTGGAAGCTTCCGGAAAAGTCGGCGTAGTAGTGGTCGTAATCGAGGTCTTCCCGCTCTAACCAGCCGATCTCGTTGAACTGTACACAGCGGTGAAACAGCACTTCCGCCTTGGAGGTGGCGAGCTCAAAACCGGCATACCAGGCCCCTCGATAGGGGGTGGAAAAGCGCGCGCCCTGGGGGTGCGGGTGGGCAAACGCGGCATTGATGATGCGCGCGTAGGGGACATCAAACACCAGCTCCCGCGCGGCGATGCCGAGACGGCTGTTTGCCTCGGCCAGCAGCCGCTCGTTTGTGGCGTTGTCGAGCGCGTACACCAGCTGCAGATCCGCGTCTGAGTCGGCGATGCGGGTCAACACGGAATCGGAATAGCGCGCGGGCAGCAGCCTTGATGTCGTGAGCGCCTGGACGTCTGTGAGGGGTGGGATATAGCGGCTGGAAAAGAGCAGGGCAGGCGCTTGTGCCTCTGGATCGCGTTCGCGGCGGAGCTCAGCCGCGGCGGCCTGCAGCTTAGCGATGCGCCCTGGAACCGCGGCGCGCCGGCGCTGGGGACGCTTCGGCATGCCCTAGCCGCCCCGGCGAGCGTCCAACAGGCGGCGCACGGTGTCCATCGCAGGAGCGCCGCCACGAAGCATGTACTCAAGCGGCGTACGGCTCAAAAAGATTTCGTTGGTGTTCGGCAGGCGCACCCAACGGTCGGCCAGCGCTTCTGAGAACAGGATATTGAGCGATTTGAAAATGCCGATCAGGTACGAAATCCGCAGCAGCCGGTCCTGCTCGAGCTGCTTGGCCGCGCCGCTCTTCCAGCTGTAGAACGTGCCGTTGGAAACCCCGCCCAGCAGCAGCCGCGCGTCCTCATCGCGGACCTGCCAATGGCGCATGATGTTGAGAAACGTCCGCATCGCGGCAGGCGACAAGCGTTTCCGTTCGTCGGGATCGCCCAGGTTGGGGAAGGCGGAAGGAGCGTAGGCGCTTGCCGGGCGCACTGCCTGCCGGGAAGCGAATGTATATTTAGCCACTCGGGCGGTATCCTCATCGATCTCGCGGATAGTCTCGTACCTCTCCATTTCTGGAGCGTACTCCCTCCAGAATAACTGGGCGAGGGCATTATGGGAGAGTGCCATTACCAGAGTGTACGCCGGTGATTACCCTCCTCCTGCAATGCCGGGCTGCTTACGGCGGCGCTTTGTGTGCCCCGGGGTTGACCGGACGCTTGCCGGACCGCCCCGCGCGACGTGTGGTGGTGCTGCTCCCATCTACATCCGCAAGCGGAACTCAAAGGTCCTGACTGGTCTGAGAGCGCCAAAAACCCGTGAGGCTTTCAGCGCCGTTATCCCATGCAGAAACGCCCAAAGAACAACGGCCGCCTTTGGCGCACTGTGCTCACCATAAACACCGGCGACCTCCCTAAGCACGAAGCTCCACATCCGCACATGCACCGCATCGGCTCCCGCGTCCACGGTGGACGGCACAAGTGTAAGAAACATCACCTGCGGCTGTTCGCGCGCGAAGCGTACATGCGCCTTTGCAACGCCGCAGGTCGCCTCCACGGACTCGTTTTCCCCGCCGCCCTCCTGAGAATCTCCAGCAGACGCCGGCGGCCTTCCTCCGCAAGCGCGCCTTGGACAGCGCCAGGTTCAGGAAATAGCTGTAAAGTGCATTCGGCGCCAAGCCCGAGCCGCGGCCATGCTGCATATCGCGAGCCCGCTCGAGCGTTTCCGCGACACCGGATCCATGGCGGTCGCGAGAATCGTGTGCCGGTCTGTTTTCGACGAAAAGGCGTGTGAACGCTGTAATTCATGACGGCTCGCGCCTGTAACTGCGCGGTGTAGAGGCTAAGGTAAACGGTGTATATCATCAGCGGTGGCGAAGGCATCGCGGCAAAGACGGTCGCAGTTACCCCCGGCAAGGCTTCGTGTTGAATTGTGACACACCAGCCCCTCTAAGGCTTTCTTGCCCAATGCTCCATGAAATCCAACAAGAATCCTTAGATTGGTGTCTTATACCTCAGCCCACTGGCGCAGCAGGTTGTGGTAAATGCCGGTCAGCTGCACGGCAGCAGGACTCGCGGGTGTGTCGCGATTGACGCGCTGAGCGGCGGTGTCCAGATCGAAGAGCAGGGTGCGTTGGGCGTCGCCGCGGACCATGCTCTGAACCCAGAAAAAAGAACTAACGCGGCGGCCGCGCCGGATAGGTTCAACGCGATGCAGGCTGGACGATGGATAAAGGACCATGTGACCGAGCGGCAGCTTGACCGAGTGGACGCCGAAGGTATCTTCGATGACCAGCTCCCCACCTTCGTACTCCTCGGGCGGGGTTAGGAACAGGGTAGCGGACAGATCGCTGCGCACGCGGTGTGAGCTGCCCTTGACGTGCCGAATAGCATTGTCGACATGCGTGCCGAAGCTTTGTCCGCCGCTGTAGCTGTTAAACAGCGGAGGAAACACCTTCATGGGAAGGGCTGCGGAGATGAACAGGGGGTTATTCCCGAGTGCCTGGAGAATGGTTTCGCCGAGCTGCTGCGCGATGGGGTGCGACTCCGGCACCTGCAGGTTGTCCTTGGCCTGCGCGGACTGGTGGCCGGCGGTGACGCGGCCGTCGACCCACTCGGCCGAGGCAAGAAGCCGGCGGGCGTGGGCGAGCTGCTCGGGGGTGAGTACGTCGGGAAGGGTAATGAGCATGCGACTGATCTTTCGGCGAGAGCGGCTCGCAACTAAAACTTGAAGGTAAGCCCGATAAGGCCGGAAGTGCCGGCGCCGGGGACAATGTGGCTGGGATGTATTTCGTCGATGTAGTTACGATTAGCCAGGTTGAAGAGATTGGCCTGCAGCGTAACGTGTTCGGCGAGTGAACAGCTGCCCATGGCGTTGAAGACGACATAGCTGGGTACTTGCTTGACCAGCCCCGTCGTGGAGTCGAGCGGCGCGGTGGAGCTGGCGGTGCGGCTGCCAACGTAGTTCGCGCCGGCACCGAGAACAAAGCGGCTGGCCGGTTGATATGTGGTCCAGAGATTAAGGATGTTATCGGGCACGTTGGCCAGCTTATATCCCACGGAGCGCGGGTAGAACTGCGAATCGACGACCTCGCTGCGCATGTGGGTGTAGTTAGAAAGCAACTGCCAGTGAGGATTGATGCGGCCGGTAACCCCGAGCTCCGCGCCGGAAACGCGCTGCGTGCCGGCCAGGACATAAATCAGCGAGTTCGTGGGCGAGGCTTCGCGCGCGTTGTCCTTGGTGGTGCGGAATAGATCTGCATGTGCTGAGAAGCGCGAGTGATTGAAGTCCCATTTCGTGCCGGCCTCGTAGGAGCGGTTGAACTCAGGCGCGAGATTGGCGGTGCCGCTGCCGGCTGCGCCTACCGTGAGTGCGAGGGTTTCAGCGGAAGGATTCCACGACGTGCCGTAGGCGAAATAGATGCTGCCGCTGGTTACGGGTTTGTAGCTGAGCGCGCCGCGCCAGCTCGGCTTGCGGTCGAGCCGGGAAGGATACGTGATAGTAGGGGTGCCCTGCGCGACCGAGCCCGAAGGACTGATCTTTGGCGTGTAGGCGATGCTTTTCTCGTCCGTGCTGAAGCTGTCAAAGCGTGCGCCGCCGGTGAACTCCCAGCGCCTGCCAAACTGCATGGTATCCAGAAGGTACACACCCCAGCTCAGGGAGGTGACGTGCACGTCGGAGGAGGGCAGCGATGTGCCGGCGAACGGCTGGTTCTCGTCAGGGCGCAGCAGATTGGCGGTAGGCACGCTGTTGACCAGCGCCGGTGTGCCGGCCGTTGTGACGGCGGTGTTAAACGTGGGGCGGCGTGGGTCTGAAGTTTCCCGGCCGCCTTCCGCGCCGATCACCGCAATGTGCCGGATCCCGAGTGTGGTTGCGTGAATCGTGGCGTCGATTTGGTCCCACAGGAAGCTCTCATTGCTGTAAACGGCGATCTGGTTGCGGTTGACCTGGAGCTGGTCGAGCGGAGTTGACGGATTGATGAGGCCCGAGCTGAGTGTGTTGAGCTGCGGCTCCGTGATGCGCGCATTGCGCTCGTTATTGGCGTAGCGCGCCTTGTTGCGCAGCGTGGCCCAGCCGCCCAGGTCGTGCTCGGCCTTGAGCGTGATCATGTTGACGGCAGTATC
>CAXTVG010000037.1:0-2314 GCA_964247505.1 uncultured Acidobacteriaceae bacterium | reverse complement strand
GTCGAGAGTGCCGCGCCGGGTCAGGTCCGTGCCGCCGTCGGTTTCTGCCACGACAAAGGGTCGCAGCTCTGGCGACTTTGATTCCTGGTTGATGACGCCGCCAGTCGAGCCCCGGCCGAAGCTTACCGAGGACGGGCCCTCGAGCACCTCGACAGACTCATAGTTAAACGGGTCGCGGTAGTAGGAACCGAAGTCGCGCATGCCGTCGAGAAAAATATCGTTGCGCGCCGTAAAGCCGCGCAACGTGAGATTGTCGCCCTGGGAACCGCCCTCGCCTGCCGCCAGGCTGATGCCGGGGGCGTTGCGCAGGGTGTCTCGCAAAGTGGTCACACCTTGCTCGTGCATCGTCTGTTTGGAAACGACGGTGACGGACTGCGGCGTGTCGAGCAGAGGCATGGGGTAGCGGTCGAGCGAGAGCTGCTGCGGCGTGTCCTGAGCGTTCACGGTCACGGATTCGCTGGCGCGCAGCGAAACGGTGATGTGGCCTTGGGCCGGGGTGGACGCGGCAAGGCCGGTGCCCGCGAGCAGTGCTGTAAGGGCGTCGGCCGCGCTGAGCTGGCCGTGCGCTCCCGGCGACTGAAAGGCGCTTTGGGCCGCCGGAACGGCCAGCTGAACGGCTAGGCCGGTTTCACGTCCGTAGGCAGCGAGCGCGGCGTCGAGCGGGCCCTGCTCGATGTTGAAGCGATACGTGGCTGCGAGCCTTGGGTCCATGGCGCCCGGCTGCGCGGACTGGGCGCAGGCTACAGCGCTGTATGCGGCTACCGTGCCCAGGGCAAGCGAGCGCAGCCGCGAGCGGCCTCTGTTCCGGCGCGTTCTTAAAGGAATCATGTTCCTGGTCTCCGCCGACCTCCTCGTGAGGAATGCCGGGTGTTTGAACCGGGAGGGCGCGGAAACCTATACTGAGGGAATCCGCAGCCCGCCCGGGCTGTGGGTACGGTTGCCGGGTCCCCGCAACTCCGCCAAGAGTTTGCAGCGGGGGCCTGGTGCGTAAATCGTCGCGCCGCCTGTTACGGCGGTCAATCTGCTGAGTTCAATATATACGACCCATTTGGTCTTAGATCAACACGCGGCTGAAAACAACAAGCGAAGGGTTCGTCTTGGATTGTTACTATGGCACATATGTCGCAAAAGTCGGATTCGCGCCCGGCTCCGAAAACCTGAAAATCTCACTGGCGAACACGTCGACCTCGGCGCGGACTGTAACACCCTGGAAGAGTTCAATGAAAACCGGTGCTCCCTGCACAAAGTGAATCCACTCAGGGTGACAGTTGTCACCCTGCTTTGCTGACACTTTGCACTCCCCGGCGTTTTCAGTGAGCGGCACACTGTTTTCAGCTTCAACGGAAACGAGGTGCGGCGATGATGGTGGACGAGCAAGCGATCGGGATGGCGCAAGACGCCGGGCAGGGGAGTGTGCCTGCTGTGGCGCAGCTTAAGGCGGTGAGCAAGCAATACGGCGGGGGGCCCCGGGCGCTGGACGGACTCTCGTTCAGCCTGCGAGCGGGCGAGATTGTCGCGCTGCTCGGCCCGAACGGCGCGGGCAAGACCACCGCGATTCGCATTCTCCTGGGCCTGACCCGGCAGGGAAGCGGGCAAGCGCGCTTGTTCGGACGCGATCCGCGAGATCGCGCGGCGCGGATGCGCACGGGAGCGATGCTGCAGGTCGGACGCATGCCCGAGTCGCTCCGGGTGCGCGAGCACATTGAGCTGTTTCGCGGCTACTACCCGCGCCCGGCGCCGCTGGGGGAGCTGCTGCGTGTCGCGGGGCTTGCTGAAGTCCAAAACAAGCTTTTCGGCGAGCTTTCGGGCGGCCAAAAGCAGCGCGTTCTGTTTGCCCTCGCGCTCGCGGGCGACCCCGATCTGCTCTTCCTCGACGAGCCCACGCTGGGCATGGACATTGAAGCCCGCCGGGCGCTGTGGGCCGAGGTCCGGGCGCTCGCCCGCCGCGGAAAAACCATTCTCCTGACCACGCACTACCTGGAAGAAGCCGAAGCGCTGGCCTCGCGGGTGCTGCTGCTCAAACAGGGACGCCTGCTCGCGGAGGGCACCCCGTCTGAGCTCCGCGCCCGCGCCGGAGCGAGCCGTATCCGCTGCCGCACGGCTCTGCTGGAGCACCGGCTGCGGGAGCTCCCGGGCGTGGTGAGCGCCGAGCACGACGGCACTCGATGGACCCTGACCACCGACGCACCCGAGTCCGCCTTGCGCCTCCTCTTTTGCGAGGACCCGGAGTCGGCGCAGGTCGAGGTCGCGCCGATGCCGTTTGAAGAGGCGTTTCTTTCGCTCACCGGCGACGAAGCTTCCCGCTAGTTATCTC
>CAXTVG010000036.1:0-13089 GCA_964247505.1 uncultured Acidobacteriaceae bacterium | reverse complement strand
ATAGAAAGCGTCTCGTACTAACGCGCCGCGAGCTGCCGGAGCAGCTGCTCGCGTTCCTGCTGGAGCATGACTGCGGGCGGGCCTTGTTCCAGGGCAACGCCGTTCTCCAAGCGCACCACAGTGTCCGCGTGGGCCCACACTTCTGCAGGGTCGTGCGATACCAGCAGGGTTGCAATCTTGCGCTCTTCTAAGTACGGCTCCAGCGCGACCCACAGGGAGGCTTCCCGCGGCAGATCCAAAGCGCTGAACGGCTCGTCGAGCAAAAGAAGGCGCGGCCCGGGAGCAAGCGCGCGGGCCAGAGCCACGCGCTGGCGCTCCCCGCCGGAAAGCCGCGCGGGATTGCGGGCGAGCAATGGCTCGATTCCGAATAAGTGGGCCAGCTCCTGGGCGCGCCGTCGCTGTTCGCTTGCGGGGAGGTTGTGCAGGCCGAAACGCAGATTTGCTTCCACAGACAAGTGAGGAAACAGCGCCGGCGTTTGCGTGAGATAGCCCAGCCCGCGGGCGCCGGGAGCCAGGAAAACGTCCGCGGCAACATCGACCAGAGTGGATGCGCCCAGCCGGATGGAGCCCGTGCGCGGCTTGAGGAGGCCGGCGATCAGCCGCAGCAGTGTGGTTTTGCCGGATCCCGAGGGGCCCCACAGCGCGGCTCGCCGGGATTGGAGGTTGAAACAAGCGCGAAGAGCAAGCGGGCCCGCGTCGTATGCAACGTCGACGGTGAGCACCTCGCTCACGCGGCTCGCTCGCGGGCCTGCTCGCGAAACCCATATAAAAGCGCCAGCGCGGCGAAAGAAGCCGCGAGCAGCACCAGCGCGGTGCGGTTGGCACCGGCATAGTCGAAGCTCTGCACCTGATCGAGCAGCGCGATTGAGAGCGTCCGGGTTGCGCCCGGGATGTCGCCGCCGATCATGAGCACGACGCCGAACTCGCCGACCGTGTGCGCGAAAGCGAGCAGCGCCGAACCCAGGAGGGCGCGCCGGGAAAGCGGCAGCACCACGCTCCACACCACGCGCCCGCGCCCGGCCCCGAGCAGCTGCGCGGCTTCCAGCAGCTCTCGCGGTACCTGTGCGAAGCCGGCAACGAGGGGTTGCAGCGCGAACGGCAAGCTGTAAATCAGCGATCCCACCAGGAGCCCGCTGAAAGAAAAGGCGAGTGGATGACCCAAAAGGTGTGCGGCCGCGCGGCCGAAGCCGGTCCGCGGCCCCAGCAAGACCAGGAGATAGTAGCCCAGTACCGTGGGAGGAAGCACCAGGGGCACCATGGCCAGCGCCTCCACCAGCGGCCGCGAGCGAGCCCGGCCCAGCACCAGCCACGCCGCGAGCGGCACGGTGATGAGCACGAGCAGGAAGGTGGTCAGCGCGGAGAGCCGCAAAGTGAGCAGAAGAGCCTGGGTGTCCATGCGTTGGGGTGGCAGGCGAGTTACTCCGGTGGAGCAAGACCCTTTTGTTTCATCAAGGCAAGCGTTGCGGGCGTACGCATGAACTCGAGCAGACGCGCCGCATTGGGCCCATTTTTCGCGCTGCGGAGCACAATCGCTCCCTGAAGAATGGGCGCGTAGGTTTCGCGCGGGGCGGCGAGAAAGGTTCCATCAGCCTGAAGCCTGGGCGTGAGGGCGCTGGTGAGCGACAGAAATCCGGCTTCGGCATTGCCGGAGTCTACATACTGCGCGGCTTGGGCGATGTTTCCGGCGACCTTGAGCTTCGGCGTCAGGGTGCTGGTAAGGTGCATGGTTTCTATCGCCTGCTGGGCTGCGCGGCCATAGGGAGCGTGCTGCGGATTGGCAATCGCAACGGAGCTCAGCGCCGGGTTGCGGAGGATGGCAAAGGAGAGCGGCAGCCCGTGCAGCACGGGAGCGTTCTTGCGAGTCCACAGGACCAGCGTTCCGCGCGCGTACACGACCGGCTTCCGCTCGGTCGCGAGGCCCTTGTCGATGACGCTCTGGGGGAAGCCTGTATCCGCGGAAAGAAACAGATCGAAAGGCGCGCCGTTGACGATTTGCTGCGCCAGCGTGGCAGAGCTTTGATAGCTCGCCTCGGCATGGATACCGGTCTGCTTTTGAAAGCTGTCCAGTACCGAGGGCAGCACCGGCTCGAGGTCGGCAGCCGCAGCGATCCGAAGATTTTGCGCGGAGGCAGCACCGAGCGTGAACAGGCACACAAAGAGGAAAAGAGCGATACGGGACTTCATACGCGCAGCACCATCACTTCCGTGGATTTGATCAGGGCGGCTACTGTTTCGCCGAGCGCCAGGTTGAGCTCGCGTGCCGCTTCGGCGGTAATGATGGAGGTAAGCACCTGGCCGCCGATGGAGATTTTGACCTGCGCGAGCAGGCCTTCGAGCTTCACCTCAACCACGCGCCCGACCAGCTGGTTGCGGCCGGAAATTGTGCGCATCATCTCGCGCTTGGGCGTTTCCGGCTGCTTCGCTTTGTGCAGCAGGGCATCGAGCTCGCTTTCATCGATCCGATAGTGGCCGCCGGGTGTGCGCGTGGCTTTGATCTTGTCGCGGTAGAGCCACTGCTTCATGGTGGGATACGAAATGCCGAGGCGCAGGGCGGCTTCTCGCGGAGTGAGCTGCTGAGGCATACGTGACAGTATACGATTCTATGCGGTTCAGTTGCGGCTTAAAGCTAAGTTCGCATGCGGTTACCGCTCTGTTCCAGCGTCTGGTATGCCTTTGGTAATGAGCTGCCCAGACTGGCGCGGCTCCAAAACACAGTATGAATGCTAGCCTGTGGAGGTATGGAAAGTACGGCGCGAACAGCAGCGGCGAGGGCGAGCATTGCCCATGCACACGAGCTGGAGTGTACGGGATGCGGCTCGGTGGCCGCGCCCGGGTCCCTCACGGGCGATCTGCGCTGCGGGTGCGGCGACCTGTATGCGGTGCGCTATCCGCATCTGCGGAACGATGCCGGAGCGCCGGCCGCATCCCTGCGCGAGCGCTGGAGGCAGCGCCGTCTCAGCTCCGCAGCGATCGACCAGAGCGGCGTATGGCGGTTTCGCGACCTGCTGCCGATTATTAAAGACACCACGAAGATTGTGACCCTGCGCGAGGGCAACACGCCCTTGTACCTCCTGCGGCAAAGCGCGCGCTCGCTCGGGCACGACCAGCTCTATGCCAAGCACCAGGGACTGAACCCGACCGGATCATTCAAAGATACGGGTATGACCGCAGCGCTTTCCGTGGCTCACGAGGCAGGGTTTCGCTGGGTCGCCTGCGCTTCTACCGGCAATACCTCAGCGGCCATGGCGGCGTACGCGGCACGGGCTGGTATGCAGTCACTGGTTCTCATTCCCGAAGGCAAAATCGCCTGGGGCAAACTGTCGCAGGCCATGGACTACGGGGCGCGGACTTTTCAGCTGCGCACCGACTTCGACGGCTGTGTGCGGGTGTTGGCTGAGCTGGTCCGGCGCGCGCCGGTGTTTCTGCTCAACTCCGTAAACCCGTATCGCTTGGAAGGGCAGAAAACGCCCGCATTTGAGCTTGCCGAGGCCATGCAATGGGACGTCCCTGACCACGTGATCGTGCCGGGCGGCAATCTCGCCAACGTTTCTGCACTGGGCAAGGGATTTGAGGAGCTGAAGGCACTTGGTCTCACGCACCGGCTGCCGCGGCTTTCGGTGGTGCAGGCCGAGGGCGCAAACCCGCTGTACCGGCTGGTGGCGTCCGGCTGTGCCGCGCTGGAGGCGGTTCCGGCGCAGACCCGTGCCAGCGCCATCCAGATCGGCAATCCGGCTTCGTGGCGCAAGGCGCTCCGCGTGCTGCGGGAAACGGACGGCTTTTGCGAGCAGGTGTCCGAAGCGGAGATCGCGCTGGCCAAGGCGGAAATCGGCAGGGAAGGCCTGGGCTGCGAGCCGGCTTCCGCTGTCACTTTGGCGGGTTTTAAGAAGTTGCAGGCCGCCGGCAAGATCGATCGGGGAAGCTCAGTGGTGCTGTTTCTGACCGGCCACACCCTGAAAGACTCGGATTACACAATCCAGTACCATCGTGGCGAGCTGCTCAAAAGCGAGGAGATGGACGGCTTCGGTCCGGCAATCGAGTCTACCCGGCGTCCGTCGGTTCCCCTGGATGCCGATGCGGGCGCTGTTTTGCGCGTTTTGGAAGCGGAGGGGCTCGGGGCGTGATTTCGCTCCGGCTGCCTGCCACCTCCGCGAATCTAGGGCCGGGCTTCGACGCGGTTGCCCTGGCGCTTGCCCTCTATCTGGAAGTGGATGCTGTCGAGTCGGACGCGTTCCGGATTGAGGCGACTGGGGAGTGCCCGGAGACTTGCGGCGCGCTCGCGGGCAATCTGCTCCTCGACACCTACCGGCAAACCTGGCTGCTGTGGGGTTCTGGCGAACCCGCGCCTCTGGCGCTTACGGTTCGCAATGGCATTCCGTTGGGCATGGGCTGCGGATCGTCGGCGGCCTCGCGGCTGGCCGGGATTGCGCTCGCTTCGCACTTCGGCGGGCTCGGTTGGGGGCCGGAACGCATGCTCGATGAGGTCGCGGAGTTCGAAGGGCACCCGGACAACGCCGCTGCGTGCTGCTGGGGCGGTTATGTTGCGTCGGGCTATGCATCGGCTTTGAAAGCGACCACGCCCCGCCGGGTGCTCGCTACTTCCATTGCTCCACCGGCGGGCTGGCACGCGCTGCTGGTGCTGCCGGAGCAGCCGCTCGCCACCACTGCTTCGCGCGCGGTACTGCCCAAAGAATACGGGCGGGAGATGATCGTCGAGAATCTACAGAATGTCGCGCTGCTTACGGCTGCGTTCAGCACGGGAAACGGAGCACAGCTCGCGGACGCAACCCGCGACCGGCTGCACCAGCCGTTCCGCGCTGCGGTGTGCCCGCTGCTTCCTTGTCTGCTGCCGCTGGCGGGCACGGGAGGAATCCTGAGCGTGACACTGAGCGGTGCGGGTTCCGGCGTTCTGCTTCTGCTGGCAAGCGAAGGTGAGGCTGCTGAATCTATGGAGCGTGTGCGGCAGGCTGCGGAGCCGCTGCGCATCGCTCGCTACCTGCCGTGCGGACTGGCTCGCGAAGCTGCGGTGCTGCAAAACAGAACATAAGCGGGTAAGTATTACCTAAGTTTGCTTTACACGGAACTGCACACCGCCTATGTTGATGCCTGTGGGCAGCTCTGGGGGAGGGCTGCTCCCGCGCCCGTGGCTTCTGTGAGCACGGGCGCTTCCACGTTTAGGACCTATCCTGCGACCAACGCAGCGCGCCCGGCATCTATCTAATCTGTTGAGTTTGGAATCAAGCGCCCGAGTTTTCGGGGCAAAGGGAGAAGCGCATGGCGGGTGCAGGCGTGGTGGAAGTAAATGACAGTTCGTTTGAGAAGGAAGTTCTGCAGTCTTCGCAGCCGGTCCTGGTGGATTTTTGGGCGGCCTGGTGCGGACCTTGCAAGGCGCTGGCGCCGGTCGTGGATGAGGTCGCGCGCGACTTCAGCGGGCAGCTCAAGGTCATGAAGATGGACGTGGACCGGAATTCAGCGACCCCAATGCGGTTCGGGATTCGCGGGATTCCCGCGCTGCTGATCTTCAAGGACGGCAAGCTGGCCGATCAAATCGTCGGCTTCGTTCCGAAGGAGCACATCGCGAAAACGGTGAGCAAAGTGATTGCATCGACCGGCGTGGCCAGCGCTTAAAGGTGCGGGATACCGGCAAAAGGGCATTCCTCGGAGTGTCCTTTTGTCATACAGCTTGAAAACCGCTTCTGCAAGTTATGAGCTTTCTTCCCGCTCCGGATCGAGCTTAGTGACCGCCCACCGAGCGGCTTCGCGGACGGCAGAATCCTCCCCTTCCTCCCGTGACCAACTCTCCAAGATAGGTAGAAGTGAAACCTGACCGCTGTTGCCCATGGCAATGGCCAGATTGCGCCGGAAACCTGCGAAGCGCGCGCGCTTCACTGGCGAGCCAAAGAAGAGCTTTTCCCATTTTTCCTGCGTTAGAGCCGCAAGCTCGTGGAGATCCGGGTTGATCAGTCTTTTGCGCGCGCTCAGTTCTCCATCTTCTGGCGCGGAGGTATTGCGGCGCGCCCGCGCATTCCACGGACACACGTCCTGGCAGATATCGCAGCCGAATACCTGGCGCCCGATGCCGGATCGCAGCTCCGGGTCGATTGAGCCGCGTTTCTCGATGGTGAGGTATGAGATACAGCGGCTCGCGTCCATCTGCCGGGGAGCGACCAGCGCGTCCGTGGGGCAGGCGTCGATGCAGCGTGTGCAGGAGCCGCAGCGGTCGGCGGCGAGAGTCGCTCGCTGGTCCTCGCGCACTTCTAAGTCCGCGAGAACGACTCCGAGAAAAAAGAAAGAGCCAAGTTCCTCATGGAGTGTGCAGGTGTTCTTGCCCGTCCAGCCGACGCCGGCCATGGCGGTAAGGGCGCGCTCGACCACCGGGCCTGTATCGACGTACGCCCACGACCGGAACTCGCCGAGCTCGTGCTGGAGTGACTGCTCCATAGCCTTGAGCCGCCGCAACAGGATTTTGTGGTAGTCCGATGGGCTCGTTGAGCCGTCGGCGTCCTGCTTGCCCGACCAGGCATAGCGCGCGATCCAGCCCGCACGGGGCGGGGCGGGATCGGTGGACAGCGGGTGCTCCGGGCCTCCGCCGTAGGGTGCGGCGCACACAATGACGGAACGCGCCCAGGGAACCGCAACCTCGACCGCGCTGCGCAGGAAGCGCCCCAGCGCGTCGCGGCGCTTGAGGTATTCCATCTCGCCTGCCCGGCCTCGCTCGACCCACTCGGCGAAATAGCGCTCGTGGGCTTCGCTTTCCGCGGAGCCCAGCCGGGGCAGGGGAGCTATGCCCGCCCGCGCGAAACCTGCAGCACGGGCGTGCTCCTGTACTGTTTGCTGCAGGCCCATACGTTTAGCCTACCGGAGGGCGGGACAAGGCTGCCCTCGAGCGGGAAGCGCCGCATCCGCAGTCGTCTCAGGGCGCCGGCATGGATTGGCGTCCCGCGGAGGTTTCGGCGTCGGCCGGCTCTTTGCTGACGGGCATCGCCTCAAGCGTGGCGAGCTCCTGCTGGACGCGGGCCCACCTGCGCGGTGAGCGCTTCGTGGCGATCGGGCTTCCCGGGTCGGCGTAGTACCGGAGTACATCCGACTTGAGGCCGGGAGGCACGGGATGCGGCATACCGGTGGTGAGCCGCATCAGCAGCTTGGCGTAGGTGTTATCGGTAAGCGGATAGCCGCCGGGACGGACGGGCGCGCCGGTATCGAGGTCGCGGTTGGGCAAGGGGTGGTGCGCTTGGCCAAAGTGCGCGATTGCCGCGCACAAAGCATCGGCCGATAAGTTCACGCTGCGCACGTACTCCTTTTCGGTAGCCTCGGAGGGGCCTTTGATGGCGAGCAGTTTGAGCGGCCCAAGCTTCGGGAGAACAAAGATGAGGCCAGCGAGAGAGTAGGTGCCGATACCCGGTTTTTTCCGGTAGCGCTCCCATCCGTTCTGCGCGGAAACGGCTTGGATTTCGCTTTGCAGCCTCAAAAAGCCGTCTGTATCGCTGTCAGGGGGCATGCTGCCGCGGTGCAGCAGGGTGACAGCATAGGCGACGCGCGGCACCAGGCTGCGCACCGCGAAACGGTAGCCGCCGACGTTGATGCGCAGGCGGCGGCCCGCGGAGAAGTCTTCGCTAAAGCCGTAGGTGTCGTAAAAAGCTGCGCTAAGCTGCCGCACGGGAACCTGGAGGCCCACGGAACGCAGGTAGTGCACGGGGGCGAAGCGGTGGTGCGCGATCTCGTCGATGTCAAAGGCGAATTCGGTTTGCACGTGCGCGTGCGGGTCCTGGGCGTAGTTGACGGTGGGGCCGTAACGGGCGGCTAAGCTGGGAAACTCAACCGGAACAGCGACATTCGTGGCCTCGGGATGGCCGATCGTGTCGCCCATGTAGTGGGAAAGCGCGCCCACAGCGAAGGCGAGTTCATCCGGGTTTCGCGCCTCGCGGAACAGGTTGACGACAAAGTCGCCGGACCGGACGTAGTGGGTGAGGTCGGAGAAAAAACGGTCGCCAAACGGGTAATAGCCGATATCCTGGATAACGCAGCCGCCGTAGGCATAAGCCCGCGCCTGCTCCAGCTGCTCCGGGGTTATGCCGGGATAGCGGCTACGGAGCAGAGGCGCGATGGCGCCCTGCCAGGTAAGGTCGATGAGCTGCTCATGCGTCAGCACAGAATAACCACTCGCCCGCGGCGCAAAGGCAGCCGCGATGAGGAAGAGGACGAGAAGGAGGGCTCGCGGAATGGCGACGGACGGAAGCATTCGGGGCTCAGTATAGAGTCGCCACCCGCTTGGTCGAACAGGTTTCAGCAGCCGCTGGTGAGAGGCTGTTCCATTTTGGGCTGCAATTCCGTTTCGGGCCGGTTTGTGAAAAGACTGTGAACGGACGTTGAAAGTTCGCGCAGGCTGACGTTTTTTCACCCGCGGTTAAGGTTGGCGGCGTTGAGTGGGCGACAGCGTCCTTGTGGCGCGAGCTCGCTTGTATGAGGCCCCCTGCTTGTTTCGATCCACACTTGCTTTTCGCTGTTTGTTTATTCCCACCCTGCTCGGCGGGGTTTCGGCCGCCATGCTCCTGAACCCTCCTTCGGCCCTTGCGCAGGCTGATCGCGGCTCCATCGCGGGCGTTGTTACGGAGCCGTCGAAATCCGTGCTGCAAGGCGCGAAGGTCGTGCTGCAGCCGACGGGCCAGACCGCGGTCACCGATCAGCAGGGCAACTACATCCTCGCCGGGGTAAAGCCGGGCCACTACACGCTTGAAATTTCCTACCTGGGTTTCCAGCCTTACTCGTCGCAGTTGGAAGTCGCGGCCGGGGTGGTCGCGAAGGCGGACGCCGTGATGACGGTCGCGAACGCGAGCAGCGAGGTAACCGTGCGGCCCGAGCGCGAGGTAGGCGAAGCCGAGGCGCTGAACGTCCAGAGAGTCGCGACCAACATCGTGCAGGTGCTGCCGTCGGAGGTGATCAACAGCCTGCCGAACGTGAACATCGCCGACGCAGCCGGGCGGCTGCCTAGCGTTTCCATTGTGCGCGACGAGGGCGAGGGCAAGTGGATCCAGATTCGCGGCACCGAACCGCGCCTGAATAACGTGACCATCGATGGCGTGCAGGTGCCGTCGCCGGAAAACTACCGCTATGTGAAGCTCGACACGATCCCGGCGGATCTGGTGGAGTCGATTCAGCTGAACAAAACCCTAACCGCGGATATGAACGGCGATGGGATTGGAGGCTCGCTGAACCTGGTGACGCGCCAGGCGACCGACGAGCCTTATTTTGCGGTGGAAGGATTGTTCGGGCATACGCCGATTAACGGGATGCGCCAGGAAAATCAGGAGTTTGCGACCTACGGGCGGCGCTTCCTCGCTGATAAGAAACTCGGCATTCTCGCTACCGGTAGCTACGACTACAACGCGCGCGGCATTAACGATATCGAGCCGGGCCAGGGTGTGAACGATATCATCGATCCAGCTACCGGGAACACGATCGGCACTGTCAACGGCCCGAACACCATCGACCTGCGCGACTATTACTATGACCGGTCGCGCTACGGTGCCGGCGGCACGCTCGACTATAAGTTCGACGAGCACACGACGGCTTACTTCAGGGGTCTTTACTCGCACCTGGACGATTTCGGCGAGGACAGCATCAACCGCCTGAACTTCGGCGCTTTTATTTCCCCTACACAAACAGATCAGACTGGCAGCACGATTTACCAGAACATCTATCGGCGCCCTACGCAGGAGCTTTTCAGTTCTTCAATCGGGGGCCGGAAGGAGTTGGGGCAGTCTACTCTGTCCGCGCACGTGGCATTATCTCAGGCTAAGATTACGGGCGGCTTCACGACCAGCCAGTTCGCCGGGATTACGCCGACGACGACTCCGACGGCGGACCCGAACGCACCTATCACAAACCAGGACGGCGTGGCATTTAACACGGCAACCAACGATCCCTTTCTGCCCGGCGCCCGGGTAACCGCGACACCTAATAATGCGAGTATCTATAACGGAAACCAGTACTCGCTGAGCACCATCAACTTTCAGGACAATCACACATTCGAGCGCGATGTCGAGGGCCAGGTGGACTACTCCCGCGGGTATACTCTGGGATCGAATTTTGGCACCTGGCAGATGGGCTTTCAGGCCCGCGACGTGATCAAAAATCAGCTGGATAACCAGCCGGCCGCGGCCGCCAATGCGTCGAACATTCTGTTGAGCCAGTTTCCGGGCAAACGCGACGACTCGAACTACTACTTTGGCCATTATCAGGTGGGGCCGCAGTCGCAGGCGACCGATATCGTTTCTTATTACAACGCCAACCCCGGGCAGTTCACGCTGACGCCGGGCGGCGGCCCGCGCGATCTTCGCGCCGACTTCCATGTGAGCGAACGGGTGTATGCGGGCTATCTTGAGAACACCATCACCCATGGCAGATTCCGCTTCAACACCGGCGTCCGGGTTGAATCTACAACCGACGGCGTGAAGGGCTATCAGCCGAATCCGGCAGGCGCGGTCAACCCTGTGTACACGACGAATAACTACGTGTTCGTCCTGCCCAGCGCCGGGGTGCAATATAACCTGGACGACTACACGGACTTCCGGGCGGCATACAGCATCGGGCTGGCGCGGCCGAATTACGGCGATCTTGCTCCGTTTGTGCAGTTTAACTCGGGCGCGGGCAACACCGCCGCCGACCCGCTGCTGACGGCCGGCAACCCGAATCTGCGCGCGACCTGGGCTGAAAATCTGGACCTGCTCGGCGAGCACTATCTCAAGAACGTCGGCGTGATCCAGGGCGGCTTGTTTTATAAGCAGCTATTTAACGATATCTTCCAGTCCGTGGTGCGGACGCCCTATGTGCAGCCCGGGACAACTGCGCCGATTACGGCGTTTAAGTCGCTACCCATCAATGGCGGCTCTTCGCACCTGATCGGCGTTGAGGCCTCGTATGAGCAGCACCTGACCAGCCTGCCCGGCGCGCTGGGCGGGACCGGCTACCGGTTTAATTACAGCTATGTGGCTTCAGTCGCGAGTGTTCCCGGGCGCTCCGACCATCCGTCGCTGGCCGGCGACGCGCCGAATAACTGGAACGTCGACCTGACGTATGACAAGTACAACCTATCGGCGCGCATGGGTCTTACGCACAACGACGCGTATATCTCAGCTTACCAATACACGGACGGGACGCCGATCGTGGGCTCGCCCTCCAATATCACGGCCGGCGGCCCGAACGGCCCGAATGGCGATAACTACTACTATCCCCACACGCAGGTAGACGCGCAGGCGAATTACCTGGTGCCCAAGGGCCGGGGCGTGAGCGTCGTGGCCCAGTTTCTCAACCTGAATGATGAAGTTTTCGGCTTCTTTAATGGCAGCCAGCGGTATCCGGTGCAGAGGGAGTATTACTCGCCCACTTACACCTTTGGGCTGCGGTGGACCAGCAATACCGAGCGCGGGTCCGTATTTCATCAGTAAGAGAAACGACCCGCTTGTAAGGCGGGTCATTTCGTTGCTTAGAAAGAAACTTACTCGCGCCGCTGCTTGCCCGTGCGGCTGATCTCGGACGGGGGCTGTTTGAGCGCGCCGGGCTCGGAACCGTGGCGAAGGTCGCCGGTCGGGCTGGTATCCACCTCGCCGGCCTCATGGAGGTGCGCGGCGTGCGAGTGCGCGTGTCCTCCCTCGTCCGGCGCGGGAATGGTTTCCGACTGCGCGTCGATGGTATGCGCATCGTTCTCCCGCATGGCTTGCTCGTTTGCGCGGCTATTGTCCGCCATTGTTCACTCCCTCCCGTTCGCGCTGTTTGCGCAGGAACTCCACCGATTCCGGCGACGGCGTTACGTCGCTTGTGTCCACCGCGGTATCGCCGAAGTCGCGCGCGCCGTACTCGTAGTCCGTTCCGCCCTCAAAATCCTGCTTCTCCTCGGGTAGTTTCGTGCGCTCCTGCTCGTTCAGGCCCCAGCCTTGCTCATGTGCATACTCCCCGGCCAGGCTGCGGGTGTGCTCTGTGAAGCCCAGCGGCTCCTGCGCTTGTTTCTCGTCTGCCATTGCGTTTCCTCTCACTCAAGTACGATGGGCCGATGCGGCGCGGGGTCGCCCGAAGTGGCGCGACAGGAATTCAGCGCAGGTCATCAGCAAACGCGGCTGGGCGGCCTGCGAAAACCAGTGCGTCTCTTCAGGGAAGATTTCTACCTGGTGCTCGACGCTGCGGTTTGTGAGCAAATCCCCGAGTTTGTGTGCTTCAGACACCGGCACAGTGGCATCCCGGCCCCCGTGGAGAACCAGCACCGGCGGCGTCTCTGGGCCGAGGCGCGCTTCCCAGCCCGGTGGCATACCGCCGGAAAGCTCAATAACGGCGCGCACCCGGCGGCTCTGGGCCGCGAGCGCCATGGCCAGGTAGCCCCCGAGCGAAATGCCGAGCACGGCCACGCGGTCCGGGTCGACCGTTGGGCGCGATGCGGTGTAATCCACGGCATTCGCGACTGCGCTAAGCCAGGCGGGGAAATGATGGCCGTCGAGAATGGTTTCGGCGGTCGCGCGGGCGGTTCCGGTTTTGTCAAAGTAGTGCGGCGCGTACAGCCCCATGCCGAACTGGGTGAGCGTGGGGGCAAATCGCTGGAGCCAGTACCCAACCGCACCGCCTGAGCCGTGCAGCAGCACAAGCGCGGGGCGGCGCTCGCCGGGGCCCGTTTCAAACTGGTCGACACGGATAGTTTCCGCCCCGCTTTGCAAGCTGCTCATTCCTGTACAGATGCGCGCTACACATTGAACTTGAAGAACAGGATGTCGCCGTCCTTCACGATGTACTCCTTGCCTTCGGAGCGGAGTAGGCCCTTTTCCTTTACGGCCTGCTCGCTGCCGAGCGTGAAGAGGTCGCTTGAGGCGTAGCAATCCGCGCGGATAAAGCCCTTCTCGAAATCCGAGTGGATGACGCCGGCGGCTCCGGGGGCTTTGGTGCCGCGGCGGATGGTCCAAGCGCGGACTTCCTGCACGCCGGCGGTGAAGTAAGTGATGAGCTCGAGCAGGCGGTAGGCGGAGTGGATCAGCCGGTTGAGCCCCGGTTCCGCAAGCCCCATGTCGGCCAGGAACTCCTGCCGCTCTTCGGGCTCGAGCTGCGCGATTTCAC
>CAXTVG010000035.1:0-13154 GCA_964247505.1 uncultured Acidobacteriaceae bacterium | reverse complement strand
CGCATTTCGATCACCGGGGTACCAATTTCCTGGCGACTGCTTCGTATGCATGGTCGCATGCGCTGGACAACTCAGACACTGCCTTCAGCGGCATACCAATTACCATCCTGCTGGCCTATAACCAGAATGCAAACTACGGAAACTCTAACTTTGATGTAAGGCAAATCGCTAGCGGCTCCTTTGTCTATAATCTGCCGTTTGGGCATGGGCAGCAATTCGGTGCCAATGCTTCCCGCCCTCTCGATCTTTTGATTGGGGGATGGCAGTTGAACGATATCGTCCTTCTCTCCACTGGACAACCGATCGATTTAGCAGCGCAGGGTAGCTCGTCGCCCGGCAACCGGCCCGATCTGGTTGCGCCAATTACCTATCCAAAGAGCATCAGCGGCACTTGGTTCAATACCGGCTCTTTTTCAAACACTATCCCGACCGTGTTGGCGACAGATGGGACTGGAAACAGCGTGTACACGCGAGTCGGAACGCTTGGAAGGGATCAGGTATACGGGCCGGGTAACCGCGTCATGGACTTGGGGATCCAAAAAAATCTTCATATCGCGGAGGGTAAACAACTCGAACTGCACGGGGACGCTTTCAACGTCATGAATACACCGAATTTTTCGAACCCCAACAATACCTTTGGTACCTCGAACAATTTCGGTAAGATCACCACGCTCCGGGGGGCGCCTCGTCAGATTCAATTGGCGGCACGCCTGGTCTTCTGACGTCCCAAACCGGCAAGCGAGCCTAAGGAGAGAAAGGCTTGACTGAGAAGCCGTAAGCAGGAGCGGCGTGCCCGGAAACCCGAGGGTACGCCGCTGCTGCTTCACAATCCGAAGGAACCGGCAGGCGAGATTAATACGGCTTTAGCGCCGCTTCCGTGTTCACCTCCGCTGCGGATAGCACGCGGGTTTTGAATCTGCCGCGACACCGACCAGCAAAGTAGTTTGCTCTGCGGGTCTGCATTGCCGCCTTGTAAGCGGCCGCCCACAGAGATGTAGCGCTTACGGGCCGGCGACGAACCGCAGCGTGCGCTCGATATGCGCGGCCCAGTAATCCCACTCATGGTCGCCCGGGAACTCTTCGTACCGGTGCGGAATTTGCTCGGTCTCAAGTGCCGCGTGCAGCTTGCGGTTGCCGGAGATCAAGCTGTCTTCCAAGCCACAATCGAAACGCAGTTTCGGCAACTCTTCCTTATTCTGGCGCAGCCAGTAGAGCGGGTTCAGCTCGGCGGGCGGCGCACACACGAGGTAGTCTGCAAGCGGCTCGGTCACAAACTGCCCCATTTCGTCGATCTCCGTGATAGCCGAATGGGCGGAGATTGCCGCGAAGCGCTCCGGGTATTTAGCACCCAGCCGCAGCGCGCCGTAGCCGCCCATGGACAGGCCCGCAATCGCCACGCGGGCATCGCGCGCCAAAGCCGGGGCGGCGAGCCGGGCAATCGCCGGAACCTCCTCCACGATCCAGCGTTCGGCATCTTCGCCATGCGGGCGCGTCAGGTAAGCGCTCCCGTCGCGGCTCAGCCCGTCGCTCGGCATCGCGAGCACCAGCGGCGAGATTTCGCCCGAGGCAACGAGGTGCGCGGCTGTGCGGTGCGCGCCTGCCTTGAGCGCCCATACCCAGTGGCTGCCGTACACGCCGTGGAGCAGGATCAGAAGTGTTGCAATAGGGCCGGCTGCCGGCGCCCACACTGAGACGTCCGCCCGTCGGCCAAGCGCCGGGCTCTTTACCGTGACGACACGCAGCCCTTCGTGCTCATATCTGGGATCGGAAAGCTCGACGGTGCGGAACGGAACATCTTCAATCAAAAGTCAGGACGCCTTTGGCATTGACGCCTGCGTGCATATCGGCGAAGGCCTGCTCCAGCGCGTTCAGCGGATAGCGGCGCGTCACCATCTGATCCAACGGCAGCTCGCCGGTCCGGTACAGATCCATCAAAAGTGGAAAATCCCGCTGGGGGCGGCACGCGCCATAGAGGGGATTGATGTAGAGCTTGTCCCACTCAAACAGCTCCATGTCGACCGGAACGGTTTGCTCGATGCCGCTGACCCCGACCGCTGTGCCCGCGCTGCGGACCATGGCAAGCGGCGCGGAGCCGAGCTCGGGAACGGCTGTGCACTCGAAAGCGTAGTCAGCACCCCGGCCATCGGTGCGGTGCTTGATCTCCTCGGCTGCCGCAAGCAGGCCGTGATCGGCGCGGTCCACGAGCAGGGTTTCGGTCGCGCCGAACTGCCGTGCCAGCTCCAGCCGCGCCGGGTTTACATCGATGGCAATGACGCGCGCCGCCCCTGCGTGAAGCGCGCCCAGGATGGTGCTGAGCCCCACGCCGCCGCAGCCCAGAACCACCGCCGTGCTCCCCGGCTCGACCTTGGCAGCGTTCACCGCGGAGCCGAAGCCGGTCATGACGGCGCAGCCCATGATCGCCGCGACCTCGAACGGCACCTCAGGGTCGAGTGGCAGCACTGCGGCTTGGGGAACCACCGCGTGCGTGGCCATGGTCCCGAGCGAAAACGAGGCGTTAATGGGCCCGGCAGGGTGGTGAAAGCGGCTGTCGGGAACCGTGCCGCGATCCTCGCAGATGTTCTCCTTGCCGCGCGCGCACTGGAAGCACACCCCGCAGGGAATGGCCCAGTTGAGCAGGACGCGGTCGCCCGGTTTCGCAGGCGCGACGCAGGGGCCCACGCGGAGAACTACGCCCGCGCCCTCGTGCCCCAGGACGATGCGCCGTCCCCAGCGGAGCGAGTCCCAATCGGTGTGGCACACGCCGCTGGCCTTGATCGCGACCAGCACCTCGCCAGGTCCGGGCTCGTCGATGCCGATGGTCTGGATGGAGAATGAGCCGTCGCCCTCAGCTACGGCCGCGCGGACCTCCATCACGGCTGTCCCGCCGAGTAAACGACCGGGTTGAGCGGCGATGCGACCACCTCGCCTGCCTTGATGCCAGGGCACCAGCGCTCGATGTCGGTTGCCTGGTTTTTATTCTTGGGCGGGACCAGGGTCATGCTCTCGTCCATGTAGATCACGGTCATCACTTCGCGAGGGCGATCGGTCGAATTGGCGCCGGCGCGATGAAACGTCCAGCCCGCGTGGAAGCTTACCTCGCCCAGTTCGAAAGCACCCTCTTCCATGTGAAAGCTTTCAAGCGCCTGCTTGAGCGTAAGCTCGCTCTCGTCGCTGATTTCCAGGTCGCGGCCGATCTGGAAACGGTGGCTTTTCTCGCAAAAGGCGAGCGGCCCCATTTCCTCCGGCGTCGCCTGCAGGGGCACCCACGCGGTAATCATCTTGTCGCTTGAAACAGGCCAATAGTACTGGTCCGCGTGCCAGGGCGTAATGCCGCCGCCGGGCTCCTTATAGAGCGCCTGGTCGTGATAAATGCGCACACCCGTTACGCCCATAAGCTCCGCCGCGATGCGCGCCAGGCGCTTGCCGAAGACAAACTCCCGCACTTCGCCCGACTCGCGCCATAGATTCATGATCTGCAGGAAAGCCTTGCCGTAAGTGGTGCGCTGCTCCAGCGGCACGGCATCGGCAGAAAGCTCCGCCACGCGCTCGTTGATGCGGACGCGGTAGTACTCCAGCAGTTCCGGCGAAAGCACGTGTTTGAGCTTGACATAGCCATTTTCGCGGTAAAACGCGATTTGGTCTGGAGCCAGCGCGAAAGGGGAGTCGAGCTCCTGCTGCCGGCTGTGTGGATGGTTTTCTATTGCAACCCCGTTTATGCTCGCAGATACGCTTGCCATGAGCTTCCCTCCCCCGCTGGAAGTGCTTGCTGAAACGCTTCAGCAGAAATCATCCTCCTCTCGCGCTGGAGCTGTCAACCCTTTCAGGCGGTACTCTGGTGGCATGCTTCCCGTGCGCGCCGCCAAACGGACATCGCCGAAACACGCGGCGGGGGACCCGGCACGGGTGCGCCGCGTGGCTGGGAAAGCAAAGATTCAGGATGTCGCCGAACTGGCGGGCGTTTCGCTGGGAACGGTTTCGGCCGTGCTCAACGAGAAAGGCCGGGTTGCCGCAGCAACGCGCGACCGGGTGCAAGCCGCCATTGCCCAGCTTGGCTACCGCCCCGACCTGTACGCCAGCAACTTGGCGCGCAGGCAGACACAGACGCTGGGGCTTCTGGTTTCCAATCTGCAAAACCCCTTCTTCGCCGAAACCGCGCAGGCTATTGAGGAGGAAGCGGCGCGCCGCGGTTTTCAGATTTCGTTGATGGCGAGCAATTTCTCGCCCGCGCAGCACCGCACAGCGGTGCGGCAGCTGCTGGGGGCGCGCATCGCGGGCCTCGCGGTGATGACATCGGAACACGATGAGATTGCGCGCGAGCTGATCCGCGCCAGCGGTGTGCCCGCGGTGCTGCTCGACGGTGGAAATCCGGAGGGGAACGTGCAAACCATCCAGGTAGACTCGCGCGGAGGCATGCAGGCCGCCGTTGCGCACCTGCTTGCGCTGGGGCATCGTGACCTGCTGTTTGTACGCAACTCCCAAACGGCGCCCGCGGGGAGCGATGCCCCGCTGCTTTCGCATGCGTTGCGCGAGGAAGGCTTTCGGTCGGCGGTGCGGGCCTTTGCCGCCGAAAACCTGCACACCACGACGGTCGATATGCAAGGGCCCGCGGCGGACGCCGGAGAGCTCGCCATCGCTGGGGCTTTTGGAAAAGCGCGTTTTTCCGCGGTGATTGCCATCACCGACCTGGTGGCTATGGGCGTATACCGGGGCCTGCAGGCGCGCGGCGTACGCATCCCCCAGGACGTCTCCGTGATCGGCTTCGACAATACTTATTTCAGCCGTTTTCTCAACCCTCCACTCAGCACCGTGGACGTCTGCCGCGTCGATCTGAGCAGACTGGCGGTAGAGGCGCTGCTCGATAAGGCCGTGGGCGTGCTGACGCCGATCCACTTGGGCACCAGCCTCGTGCTGCGGGAGTCTACGACAGTGCCGCCCGGCTCTTTCCGCGGATTCGAGAGCGCTGTATAGGTCACGATGACAATCGTGTTGCACCGGAGCCTGCCTTAGTCAAGACGCGAGTGTGGCAATAATCAATTTCCCTTGCCCTAGGGAAACTCTGAATAAGAGCCATTCTAAGCGGAGCGAAGAACCTGCTTTTCTCTCAAGTGCGGTAAAAGCAGGTCCTTCGTCGCTATGCTCCTCAGGATGGTTCCTGGTTTCGCACTCGTTCAGATATTCCCTAGGTGAGGAAGATCCAATTATCGGTCTACTGTTTAGCGGCTTCCATGGTGTCACTCCTGGTGGTCATGCCGAGAGTATCGAAGAGTGGTTGAGCGGGCTTTACGGCCGGCTCTTCCGCGGCTACCGAGATACCCATGATACGGACGCCGGGGTTCTCAGGAAGAGTGATGGTCTTGGCACCGGAGGGTAGATCGAGCGCATAAGCAAAGAGATAGCTGTATTGATAAGGCTCGTTCAGGCCTGCTGCGTTGTGGTGGTGAGAGGCATACCAAGCCAGGGTTGCGGGCTTGACATAACCGGGACGAAGGCCAAGGTAGTCCTCTGGATACTTGGGAGACCAGTCGGGGGAGCCGGCGCTTTTAAGATCCCACGGCTGGTGGTTGGCGGAAATGGCATAGTCCTTGCGAAGAGCGACCTGATGCTCTGGCATTCCAAAGCGGCCACCTTGCGTGACAAAGTCCGGCTTGGGTTTCCAAATACGCGTGTCCCACTGCCCGATAAAGCCGCCCCAGTTTTCGATAGTGAGATTCACAGGAGTTTGGCCTACCTTGAAGGCGGCATTCTGATCGCCGTTTGCCGAGGCGGCGAGGACATAGACCTTGTTGAATTTGCCTTCCGGCAGTGCAATGGACTGCCCCTTAGCTTCGACAGCGTCGGGCTTGCCGGTGCCGGCGGGGGCCAGGGTAAAGCCGACTCCGTCGATTTTGAGTTCTGTCGGCAGCATTTCAGCAGGCAGCGCGTCGCCCTGGCTATCAAAGCCGCCGACGGACTTCGTATCGTCATTGCTGGCGGCAGCCAGGTCGTAGTTCAGCGTAACGGGCTGCGAGGCTATCGCTGCCTCATGCGCTGGAGCTTGGCCGAGCTTGAGGGCGAAGGTGCGGGGTTGGTAGGGCTTGAAGGATGCTTCGAGAGCGCCGTCGACGACGCTGGCGGAGCCAAGGGAAAGTTCCTGGCCATTGACCTCGCGGGCTGCTGTAAGAGGGCCGGCAAACTTGACCTTGACATTCTCAGCGGGTTTGCCGTCGAGTTCGACGAGACGGAGGATAACTTCATCGCTCAGTTCTGCCTTCTTCAGAGCGAGAACACGGATGCCGGGGTTATCGACGGTAAGCAGCGAGAAGCTGTGGCCGAGACTGCCGGCATGCTTTTCAGTGTTGAAGGCGATCAACGGGGTACTGAGGCGATAAGCCTGCCAGTCGGTGTGGCCCTGACGCCAGTCGCCCGCATGGCCCGCGAGGCCGAAGAGAATCTCATGGTGGCCCCAGTCCTGATTCAGTTCGTCGGTGTAGGCACCCTTCATATCGGACGCACCGCCGGGTGAGCGAAGCAGAGTGAGCCGAATGGTGCTGTCGTCGCGTTTATCCGAGCCATTCTTCACGTCAGTGAGGATGGTAGCGCCATAAGTACCGGACTCATTCGTCTGATCGATCCAATGGTGGGAGGCAACCTCGAACTGGCGGTCAAACGCGACAGGGCGTTGTATGGTGCCTACTTCCCAGTTATAAGTGGCCAGATTGTTCGTGGAGGTAAGTGGGAAAACTGCTTTGACGTTGGCGGAAAGCGAGCGCCAGTCGACCGATTCACCAAACTCAACGCGGTTGCCGGCGTCGCCTGCGGAGAGGCGCACAGTCTGGACAAATTTCGAGCCTTCGCCCTCGCGAGTCACTTCAATGGCGATGCGGGCGGGGCCGTTCTCAACGATGCGGGTTGTGGCTGTGCCGCCGATGTACGCGCGGGGAGCTGCCTGCTCCTGGTCGAAATCCATGTTCCATGCCGGCCAATCCCTGGGTGCATCGTTGCTGATGGCGAGGCGCATGGGGCTTGCGAGGAGCTCTTTGTTGATGGACTTGTCGAAGATACTGCTGACGTCGCCCGCGGCATTGAGGGTGACCTTATAGCGGGCGTTCTCAAGCGAGGACGGAGTGACCTTTAACTCCTTGGAGCCTTCTGACTTCTTGCTCGTGCGAACGTCAAAGACGGTGTAGCCGACGGAAGGAGCCTTGGCCAGGAACAGAACCTTTCCATTCTCCATCTGGGCTGGCACCCGGGTGCCATTGGGACCGAAAACTTCAACTCCCCTGGAGAAATCGCCGGGAACGTCCGCTTCGACGACATCTTCCCGCTCGATATTGAGCGGGTTATAGACGAGGACCGGCGTTCCCTTCACCTCCGTATCGAGAGAAGAAGCGATCGCCTGGGTTGCGCTGGTGAGGACGTCCGCGAATTGGTTCGAAGCGATGATGTCATCGTTCTGAGCGAACTCATAGGCGCGTGGAGTGGCGGTTCCTGCGCCGGTATCGTGGAACTGGCCAGCCATGACCAGGGTCCATGCGTTGTTCATCTGCTGTTGCGGATAAGGGCGTCCGCCCATCCAGGCAGCGCCGACCGAGGCCTTCTCAGCGGCGTCGGCCAGAAGCTCGTTCTTCCGGTTCCAGCGCTTGTGATAAGCCTCTGAGGTAAGTGAGCCTGCGGAGTGGTTGATAAGTTCAAGATCGCCCTGGTAGGTGGGCATCTTTGACTGCATATCAGGCTTGATGTCAAGAAACATCTGGTCGGCGCTTGAGGAGACTACCTTGACTGGGCCGTTGCCCATGCGGACAGGCGTCCCGGCGGTCGCGACCTCTCCAATGGCGCCGGCGGGGGTAGGTGTAAATGTGGTGGGGAGGACAGCTTCGCCCCCGGTCACGGTTGCTTCGAGCAGCTTTACGGATTCTTCGTTGGTCCCGCCGCCGATATCCCCGGTGCCGATGTAGTGATAGTCAGCGAAAACCCCGGTGGCCTTGCCGTCGATGTCGATGCGCGCCGGCCAGTCGGGTTCAGGAGTGCGCCTTCTGCGCGAACGCCCTTCGGCAGCGGGCTCCGGTGTTGGAACGGGGGCCTTGCTGAGATCGGAGTTGATTTCACTGCCGTAGCCGCCGGGATTGAGTGCGGCGAGGATGCTCTCGCCGTCAGGGCCCCTCCAAATCCCTACGTTGAAGGGAATCCCTTCAGGAGTCTTCTCAGGGGAGTCGGGGCCGCCGATTTTTGGTGCCGGCTGCCAGGCCGCGCTGAGCTTCTGTGTGGAAAAGCCTTTGACCCCCGAAGCGGCGAGGATGGTGGGCAGCGATGCAGGGAAGCCAAAGCAATCGGGCAGCATGTATTCATAGCTGGCCTTGCCAAACTCACTGCGAAAGAAAGTATTGCCGTAAAGAACCTGGCGAAAAATCGACTCCGCGCTGGGCAGGTTGACATCGCCTTCTTCAACCGAGGAGCCGGCTGGGAACCACTGTCCTTTCGCGACATAGCCCTTGATGCGGGCGTAGTCGGCGGGATAATACTCCTGCATCAGCCGGTAGCGGTTGGAGCCGGTCCAGTTAAAGACATAGTGGGGATACTTGTCCATGTAGTAGAAGTTGACCCGCATGGTCTTAAGCAGGTACTCGCTGATGACCTGGGGGAACTCCCAGCGCCACTGGGTATCGAGATGGGCGTAAGGGACCACGTAGAGAGTGGGCTGTTGGGTGATGTCGGGAGCGGCCATGATCTGCGCCGGGGCGGTGTGCACAACCGAGGCGAAGGCAAACGTGGCGATTGGCGCGAAAAAGGGGCTCTTTTGAAATCGGGACAAGATGACCTCACGTGGAGTGAATCTTACAGGTTTCCGGGGGTCTGCTGGAATAGTAAAAAGGGCAATTGACGTTTTAGACGAGCAATGGGCGACACCGGCCGTCGCGGGCCTTCCACCGCTGCCCGTCCGGATCTTGGAAGGGCTGGCGAGAAGGCCTCCACGAGCTCACCAGATCAATCTGTTCGCCATGTGCGAGCCGAGCCCGAGATGGCCGCCCGATGGAAACCGCCGCGTTGAGGCTTGGCGCAATTTGTCGGGGTCGGTGAGGAACTCTGCGGCCGCTCGCGTTCCGTACTCTGAAATGCCGGCCGCCGTCAGGGCCGGGCCCCCGGTTTTGAGACCAGTACGCGGGTGATCAAGGCGTAATCGTCCGTCGTGCTGTTTCGAGAGCCTATGGATACGGACCAACTGCGATCGGGGTGATCTCTGTCCTGAATCCGGGTCCCTTCCTGAAAGCGGAAGGGGAGACTGCTCGTTACTTCGACTGTCCACGGATTATTGAACGCGCGTAACTGACAACTCCGGTGCCGTGATTCTCCAAACCACGTTGACCTGGGGGTGCGCTGGGATGCCAGCCCGGCCAGACCGAGCGGGACAACGCGGGCAATTACGCCTTCAACACCAATGCCGTCAACCCCATCAGCTCCCCAAGTCTCTGTGCCGGGCTTCAATCAGATACTCGGCGGCGTTACTTTTCTCGGCGCCAACGGCAATCCTCGAGCAGCAGTTCTCAAATCACGATATCGTGAGCATCAACTACGTCGGCAGCCGCCTTTACAACGCCGACAGCACCGACAACATCAACGCTTCGAGATAAGTGCAGTCTTCCTGGAAGTGCTTGTTTCATGGGGAGAGCAGCAGATACGCTACGGCATAACCACGATGGGAGCTCGCCAGAATGTGGCTTTCGCGGTAGACGGGTCGAGCACAGTGACCTGGCACTCGTAATTCCCGGCTCCGAGCGCGCCCATGGCGAGCTGGAAGTGGAATGGCGTGGTGCCGAGCCGGCTGGCGGCGAGGGGCGCAACCGCTGTGGGAGCAGTTTCGTAAACTTTTTTGTCCCCAAGATAGAAGCTGATGAAGGAGACCAGTGGGTTGACAGCCGGTGAGCTGCCGGGGAGCGGCGGCTTATAGGCCTGAAGATAGACGTACATGGCACGGGAGGCGCTGAAAACTCGAGTGACGCTGGGAATAAGTTTTTCGCCATTGTCGACCAGCGGGTTCACAGCATTGTCCTTGGCGCGGTCCTTGTTTTTCGCGGCGTCGAACAGCGTATCTTCGGCGTTGGCGCGCTGGCTGCTGAGCACGACCGAACTGATCGGAATTTCCTTGTCCACCTTGTTGAGATTGGGGACAGTGAACTCGGTCTGATAAGTCCCGATGCGTCCGGTTTCGTCGTCGCGCGCGAGCAGTTTAATGGAGTAGCGGCCGGGCAGCAGGGTAAAGCCGGTATCGTACTCGATGGGCCGGTGGGCGAGCTCTTGGGCCGTCGCGTCGGAAAGCTTGATGTTGACGTTGTCGCGGACGTTGGAAACGGTCGAGCCGCCGGTCAGGCCCTTGATCTCGCCGATGAAGTCGATCAGGGTGTGTTCGGCCCCGCCGCGCTTGGCGAGGGCGAGCTCGCGGCCGGGAATCTTGACCACGATGGGCACGAAATACTCAGCGCGGTTCAGCTGGAAATGGTCGATCTCCATCGCGATCGAAAGCTCGGTGATGGGGTTTTCGAGCATCAGCGCGTCCTCAAGCTGGCGCTCTTTGTCGACCGCGGTAAAGCGGCTGAACTCCTTGGCGGCGTAGTAGCCTTCGCGGTAATTGAGCTTCGCGTCGGGCGCGCGCGCCAGCGTGATCTTGACCCGGCGGAAGCGGCCGTTTTCCGCGTGGTTAGTGGTGTAGTAGCCGAGGATGTAATAGTCCGACACAGACTGCTGAGCCTGGACGATACCGCGCGTCAGGTCGTTAGTGTCAAACAGCGCCTTGCCTCCCGTGTCGCCGGCGAGCGCGAACAGGGTGTCCTGCGATTGCTGGAAGTTGCTGGTGTTGGCGAGCGCGGCGGCACCGGTGTACATGCCCACGCCGCCGGGCGAGCCCTGGGTGGCATCACCCAGCGGCGCTTCCGCCACCAACCCGCGCGCGTCCACCGGCCAGAACGAAACGCCTGCCTTGACGGCCGCGTCCACGGTCGCGTGCAACTGGGCCTGGTTGTCGATGCCGTTCAGCCGCAGGCCGCCCGCGAAGTAGATCAGCGACTTTTTCTCGTTGAGCTGGCCGAGCATTTGCGCCGCGGTTTGCAGCGCGGCAAGCTGGCGATCGGTGTTAAAGACGTTGAACTCGCTGTCGTCCTGCCCGAACGCCGCGCCCGTGTCGGCGCTGCTGGCGTCGTCGATGGTTTCGGCGGAGCCCTGGCCTTCGCCGATGACCAGCGTTTGCAGGATGCTCAGTAGCTTGTTGCGGTCCGCGGTGAAGTCCTGGAGGATGTCGACCGAGCCGCCATTGTAACGGAGGATGGAGACCAGGTCGACGGTGGTCATTTGCGTGCGCAGGAACTGCTCCGCGGCCCCCAGGGCGCGCAGCTGGTCGGCGGGGCGCATCGCGGACATGTCGAAGTACAGGGCGAGCAGGCGGCGGTTTTTGTAACGCGGGCTGCCCTCGGCTTCGGGCGCGATCTGCGTCCGGGCCAGGCGCTTGTAGTACTTCAGCTGCTCGGTGCCGCCGGTGGAGGGGGCCAAGGGCTTCGCGGCGGCGGCGAGGTCCTGGTGCTCGACAAAGCGAATGGTTTGCGGCGCGCCGTCCTCGGTCAGCGCGAAGTCCCCAGCGGTGAGCCCGGGAATAAAATTGCCTGCTTTGTCCTTCACGACGACGGTTTCGACGACGAGCTGCGACTTCACCGAGAGTGTGACCTCGGGCGCGCCGGGGGCTTTGTTTTGGCCGATCTGCTGCGCGCGAGCGAGCGCGGGCAGCAGCAGGAGGAGGCACAGCGCGCGACGCAGCATTAGAACCTCAACCGGACGGTGGTTTCGAGGCTGCGCATGGCATTGGCAGCCAGGGGAACACCATACTGCGTGCTGTTCACGGTCGTATCCCAGCCGGTGAAAACGACGTGGTTGAGCAAGTTGGTAGCGCTCAGGCGGGCATCGAGCGAAAAGCGTCCGCCGGGGCGAAAGGTGCGGGCCAGCGAAGTGTCGAGGGAGAACTGGTCCGGGCCGGTAATGGAGTTTCTGCCCGCCGCGCCCCACTGGCCCGCGGCCGGAGCGGCGTAGGCAGCGGGGTTCAGGTGCTGCGAAGCGCTGGGCCGCGCGTAAACCGGCGACCCGGTGCGGTCGGGGCGGATGGTTCCGGTAAAGCCCGTACCGGCGACCGAGGCCAGAAACACGGGCGTTTCCGGCAGGCCCGAGCCGGTCGTGATCGCGGTCAGCACACTCCACTCCTTCAGCAGCTTGCCGCGCCAGCCGCCCAGCAGCGTTCCGCCGCCCAGGCCTTCGCCGCTGGTGTACTGCAGCTGCGCGGTGAGTAGATGGCGCTGGTCGAAGGAGGAAAGCGAGCGCTCGGCGCGCAGGTCGAGCCAGTTTTGCGCGACGGCTGGAGTGGTCGGGGCCGCGGTGGTTTGGGCGCTGCTGACGGTTGCGCCTGTTGCTCCCGAGGGGCTAGGGCCGCTGCCGACGCTCATCCCCGCTCCCTGCGCCGGTGCCGCGCCACTAGCCGGGCCCTGGCCGCCCAGCGTGGCGTCGTCATCGATCGATTTGGAGTAGGTATACAGCAGAGTCGCCGTAAAGCCGCTGCGCAGGCGGCGGCGCACCTGCACCTGCCCCGACTCCCGCGTGGAGTCGCCCCCGGAGGTCTGGTAGACAAAGCCCGACGGAGCGCCGGGCAACGGGTTCGCCGCGCCGATGGGGTAAGTGTTGGGCAGGAACTGCTGCACTCCGCGCGTGCCCTTCACGCCGAGGTAGGTCGCGGTGAGCTGGAGCGCCGCGGGCAGATCGCGCTGCACGGACAGCTGCCAGGTTTGTGCGTAGCCCACGCGGAAGTTCGGATCGACGGCAAACGTATTCGCGGTGATCGCGTTGCAGGGCGTAAAGCCTGCGGCCAGGGTAAGCGGGCAGGCCGGGCTGTTTTCCACGCTGAGGCTCTTCGAGAGCGGCTGCTGCTGCGCGAGCGAGAGCGCCGCAGCCTGGTAAACAGAGGTGTCGTGGTAAATGCCGTATCCGGCCCGCACGATGACAGTAGAAGCAGGGATAGGCCTCCACGACAGGCCGATGCGCGGCTCAAACCCGAGCTTGTCCGGACGGATCAGCGAGCTGGGGTAGCGGCTGCCGGTGAGCGCGCCGGTTGGAGCGTTGGCGAGCACCGGCGCGACGCCCGCAAAGCCGGG
>CAXTVG010000034.1:0-13165 GCA_964247505.1 uncultured Acidobacteriaceae bacterium | reverse complement strand
GGCTTCCAGGGCGCGCTGCCCTTCCATTACCACGTGGGCGGCGCGGGCGATGTCACGGTCCACCTGCAGCTCCAGGAGGACTACGCCTTCCGCACCATCTGGGACGTCACCGGCAGCATCGACCCCGACCCCGCGAGCAAGGAAGACCCCAACTCCTGGGTCATCGCCGGCAATCACCGCGACGCCTGGACCTACGGCGCCGTCGACCCAAACTCCGGCACCGCCGCGATGCTTGAAGCTGTCCACGGCCTCGGCGCGCTGCTCAAGGAAGGCTGGAAACCCAAGCGCCGCATCGTCTTCGCCTCCTGGGACGCCGAGGAGGAAGGCCTGATCGGCTCAACGGAATGGGCCGAAGCCCATGCCGCCGAACTCTCCCACGCGGTCGCCTACTTCAACATGGATGTCGGCGTGTCCGGCCCCGAGTTCAACGCCTCCGCCGTCCCCTCGCTCAAGGACTTCATCCGCGAAGTCACGCGCGAAGTCCCGAGCCCCCACGGCCCATCGGTCTACGACGCGTGGCTGGAGACCCAGAAAGAAGGCCAGAGCCGCGCGGTCAACAACGGGTTCAACGAAAAGCGCCCCGGCGCGGGAACCAGCACCGACCAGGTCCACATCGGCGACCTCGGCTCCGGCTCCGACTACACCCCGTTCATCCAGCACTTGGGCGTCCCCTCCACCGACATCGGCTCCGACGGCCCCTACGGCGTCTATCACTCCGTCTTCGACAACTACGCTTGGTTCACCAAGTTCGCCGACCCCACCTTTGTCTACGAACAGCAGCAAGCCCGCGTCTTCGGCCTCGAAGTGCTCCACATGGCCGACGCCGACGTGCTGCCCTATGACTACGTGACGTACGCGAAGGAAATCGACGAATACCTCACCGCCGCGAAGACCAAAGCCGGCGACCTGAACCTCTCTCTCGACACCGCCGCCGCAAGCCAGGCCGCGCAGAAGATGCTGGCCGCAGCGCAAGCCCTCCATACCAGGCAAACCGCCGCGCCCGCGACCGGCGACGCCCCCCTGAACACAGCCCTGCGCCAGGCCGAAGCCGACCTGCTCACCGAACCCGGCCTGCCGAACCGCCCCTGGTACAAGCACACCATCTACGCGCCCGGCCAATACACCGGCTATGCCGCCGTCGTCATCCCAGGCGTCAACGAAGCCCTGGACGCCAAAAACGCAACCCTGGCCCAACAGCAGCTCGCGGTCATCACCCAGGCCCTCACTCGCTGCGCCGCAACACTGGAAGGAGCCGCAAAGTAGAAACAAAACCGCCTTCGCGGCTGGCAACCACTGCGTGGCGGCTGGCGTTCTTTCTGCGAAAAATCACGGCTATGCCTGCGTCCCAACCGGGCATTTTCCGCGATGCTCTAAAGCACGATTCCACTCCCAGCACAGCAACTCGTCTCGCATTTCAGATCTGGGTACTCGTGACCTACAGGGCCTGCCCCAGAAAGCTCATGACCGTATTTGAAACTCCAAACCAGGGGGAACACCTCACCCCACCACCACCCGTCCAATCGCCGTCTCCAGAATCTCCGGCGTAATCACCAGCCGCGAACTCTGCTTCGTCCGCCGCCGATACAAGGCCGTCGTCTCGCACAGCGTCACAATGTCCTCGATCTCCGCCGGGTTCATCGCCCCGTCCAGCACAGCCCGGCAGTACTCCGCCTCCGAAAGCCCTTCCAGCGCAAACCCACGCCGCCGCGCTTCGCCCAGGTAAAACGCCGCCACATCCGCCAGCATCTTCTGCGCATCCTCGGGAATCTCCCGCCGGTCCGTTTCCAGCACCTCGGCCCCAGGCAGCACCAGCTTGATCCCAAACGTATTGTCCAGGTCCGAATCCGGCACAAACGTCGTCGCCGTCGCCACCACCAGCACATTCGCCCGCTCCGACGTGCTTTCAATCAGCGCGTCCAACTCAGCCAGTACCTCCGGATCGCTTTCCTTGTAAGCCAGGTCGATGCGCGGCAGCAGCAGCATCACGCGCTTCCACTTGTACCCCCGCACCAGGCTTTTCGCCTCGGCCAGCGCATCCGAGTCGCGCGGGTTGTACACCGTCACCAGCCGCTCCATCCCCGTCCGCTTGGCAATGGTCTGCGCCAGCGACTTCTTCCCGCTCTGCGCCGGACCGATAATCAGCACCTCGTTGCCCAGCCGCAGATCCTCGTACACCTCCGGATGCCGCGCCCGATCCACCAGGTCTTCGATCGAGGCGAGCAGCGCATCCATCCCCGCCAGCCGCGGCCGCAGCACATCCACCGGCTCGTCTTCGAGGGAGAGATCGATCCGCTCCTTGGTCTTCCGCCGGTCCGAGACAAACTCAATCAGTGCCGGCAGCATCCCCACCGACCCAATTACCGTCGCAAACACCAACAGTTGCTCGGTAATGAGCAGCGCCTGTTCCGACCCGGCAATCGGGTTAAAGTACATACCGGCCTAGAATACCGCGCCTGCCTCGGGAAGCTGTTGCTCGCGGAAAGCTGCGGGCGGGGGTATGCTCAAAAATCAAACCGCAACTCACATCGATTCTTAGGATCCGACTCGAGATCGACAAGGCTTCGGGGAATATAGAGTAGAGAGCCAAATGAAGGGCCAGTCGAGACTTTCCACGCATCGAACTTTAGAGCAAAAGCGGCGGAAATCTGCTCAATTGAACCGGCATACAAAACAGCGGCGCGAACTGAGCGGTCACGGACAGGGAGAACTTTCATGCAGATCAGTCGAGCCGGAAGCAAGCCTTCCAAACCAGGACCAGCAGATTGGTTCACTGGAACCGTCCGAATCGACTCGCCGTTTCAGGGGGAGGAACCTTCCCAAATCAGTGGTGCGACCGTGACGTTTGAGCCCGGCGCTCGGACTGCGTGGCACACTCATCCGTTAGGCCAAACCATCTTCATTCTTTCCGGGTTTGGATGGGTGCAGCGTGAAAACGGACCTGTTGAGGAGGTACGTCCGGGCGATATCGTCTGGTTTTCACCGCAGGAAAAGCACTGGCACGGCGCGTCGGCAGAAGCGGCCATGTCGCACATCGCGGTACAGGAGTCTTCAGGCGGCAAGGTAGTCGACTGGCTTGAGAAAGTCAGCGACGAACAGTACCGCAAGTAGCCGGCGACTTCTATCATCAAAACCGAATTGAGCAGCATCGGCGCTCGAGGCGATGACGCGCCCGGCGAACAGAAAAGGAGCACCTCATGCATCTCTCGTTTCAAGACAGAGTAGCCCTGGTGACAGGTGCAGCATCGGGTCTTGGTCTGGCGACGGCAAAAGCCTTTGCCGAGGCGGGGGCGTCCGTTGTGCTTGCGGATCAGAATGAAAATGCTGTCAAAGCTGCGGCCGAAGAACTTAAGGCCAAGGGATATAAAGTTCTCGCGGTTCACTGCGATGTGTCTGACGATGCACAGGTCGAAGCCATGGTGCAGCAGGCCGTGGACGCCTTTGGCAGGCTCGACGCAGCCTACAACAACGCCGGTATTCAAAACGAACTGGCAGATGCTGCGGACCAGACCCGGCAGGACTACGACAAAGTGATGGGCGTGAACCTTCGCGGAGTATGGAGCTGCATGAAGTACGAGCTTCAGCAGATGCGTAAGCAGGGCAGCGGCGCGATCGTAAACTGCTCATCGCTGGGAGGCCTTATTGGTGGCCCCGAGCGCGGCATTTACCATGCCGCCAAGCACGGCGTCATCGGCTTCACCAAGAGCGCAGCCATGGAGTATGCAAAGCGCGGCGTTCGCATCAACGACATTTGCCCGGGCATGATTGAGACTGCGATGGGCGAGCAGATGATCGCCGCTGGCCAGGGCGAAGCTCTCAAGCAGATGGAGAAGAGCATCCCCATGGGACGTCAGGGCCGCCCGGAAGAGATCGCGTCCACGGTGCTGTTCCTCTGTAGCGACGCCGCAAGTTATATCACTGGTCAGTCTATCTCCGTGGATGGCGGCTTCGTCATGCGGTAAGTGTCCTTTCCACTTTTCAGGCACAAACGCCTTTGGCGGCAGTCGACGAGCTGCGCTTTCTCTTACGTGCCCCTTTTCACCGCTACGGATTTGGGGCTACACACCGGCTGCCACCACATCCCCCTCGCCCGGCGCCAGAAACAGATTCTCCTCAATCCCATGCTGCCGCGTGTACAGCTCGTAGTAGCGGCCGCCCAGCGCGTACAGCGATGCGTGCGTTCCCCGCTCGACAATCTCCCCGCCCTCGACCACCAAAATCTGGTCTGCCTTGCGAATGGTCGACAAACGGTGCGCAATCACAAAGGTCGTGCGGCCCTGCATCAGGGTGTTTAGGCCCTGCTGGATCATCGCTTCGGACTCGGAATCGAGCGACGAAGTCGCCTCATCGAGAATCAGCAGCCGGGGGTTCGCAAGCAGCGCCCGCGCGATCGAGAGCCGCTGCCGCTGACCGCCCGACAGCTTGACCCCTCGCTCCCCGACCACCGTGGCGTACTTTTCCTCAAACCGCTCCGCGAACTCGTCCACCCGCGCGATGCGGCAAGCCGTCAGAAAGTCTTCCTCCGAAGCGTCCGGCGACGAGAAGATAATATTGTCCCGAATGGAGCCGTCAAATAAAAAGGACTCCTGCAGCACCACCCCCAGCTGCGAGCGGTAGCTAGCCAGGTCAACCCTGGAGAGGTCCATCCCATCGACCAGGATTTCCCCCTTGGTCGGTGTGTGAAAAGCGCAGATCAGGGAAATGATCGTGCTTTTGCCCGATCCCGACGACCCAACCAGCGCCGTTGCCGTACCCGGCCGGGCAGTGAACGAAATGCCGTGCAGCACCGGCTTGTCCGCCTCATACGAAAACCGGACATCCTGAAACTCCACCCGGCCCTCGACTGGCGGCAACACCTGCTTGCGCGAGGGATCTCCAAATTCCTCCCGCTCGCCCAGCACCTCCATCGTCCGGTCCAGCCCCGCGACAGCCTCGGTTAACTGCGTCCCCACGTTTACCACTTGAAAAATCGGCGCGATCATAAATGCCAAAATCGCCGTGTACTGGAAGTAACCGCCGGTCGTGAGTTTACCGCCCAGTACCTCGTGGCCGCCGAACAGCATAACCAAGCCGCCGACCACTCCCAGCACCGCGGTCGCCGAAAGCGACAGAAGGCTCGTCGCGGTGAGCGAGGAAATCACATTCGCCAGCAGCCGGTGTACCCCGGCCGAAAACACCCGCGCTTCTCGCGACTCCGCATAGTAGCCCTTCACCACCCGCACCCCGCCGAGCGATTCGGTTAAGCGTCCGGTTACCTCCGCATTGATCTTTCCCCGCTCGCGGAAAATCGGACGAATGGTCTTGAATGCTTTTTGCAGGATAAAGACAAACACGAGCAGCACCGCAAACAACACCACCGTCATGCGCGGGCTCGCCCGAACCAGGATGACGAATGCAACTACAGCCGTCACGATGCCGCCCACGAACTCGATGATGCCGGTGCCGATCAGGTTACGCACCCCTTCCACGTCGGTCATGATGCGCGACACCAGCACACCCGTCCGGTTCGCGTCGTAGAACGAAACCGGCAGCCGCCCGATATGCTGCTGTACCTGCTCACGCAGTTCGGTGATCATCCGCTGCGCTGCTTTCGAGAGCACCTGGGTCAGCGCATACGAAGTGCACGCCTGCACCGCTGTCGCCCCGAACACAATGAAAACAAGCGGCAGCAACAGCCGCGGGTGATGCTGCGTGAACACGCGATCGATCAAGAACTTGGTCGTGTACGGAAGCACCAGACTCGATCCACTCTTAATAAAAACCAGCAGGAGCCCGAACAGAAGCAGCCACCGCCGCGGCCGTACCAGTTTCCAGATCTCCGGAAGCACTTTCTTGAGGTCGGGCTTTTTCTTCGGAGCCGCATCCGCGCCGCCCGCGCGCGTGGCCGAGCGCACGGTCCCGCCCCGCTCAGCATTCAACGCAAAACCTCCGCCGCCCCTGGGCATTTCTTTACGCTCCCGCAATCCGTGTACGCCGCGCCGCGATGAAACTCCGCACACACGCGATTACAAACACCAGCAGCAGCACCGACATGGCCGCTTTTTCTTCCACGGCGATCGGGAAGGGAAACTGCTTGCCTCCCTCCATCCGGAAAAAGTCCACGACCGACTTTACCGTCGCGAGAAAGCCAAGCAGCCCCACGGTCACCGCGATGTGCATCCACAAAGCGCGCCGCTTCAGGTCGGTGGTCCGCGCCAGAGCGCCACAAGCAGCCAGAACAATGCCAAACGCGGCGGGAATCGGCGAGGTCGGGTATTTCGCCCCCGTGCCCATGAACGCGAAAATCGCCAGCAAAATCAGAATGATACCGATCAGGATCGTAAACCGTGCCATGCCGTCATCTTACTTGGCCCGCCGCGCGAGCCCTCAAGCCTTGTTCGCCGCACCAAGCTGGTTCAAAATATCCCGCGCGACCGCGCCCACGTCGCCGACCGCCTTAATACGCAACGCGTCGCCCGGAACTTCCAAAGTCGCGAGTTGGCTGTCCAACAGCGCCGGGCTCATGAAGTGCCCAGTCCGATGCGCCAGCCGTTTTTCAAGCTCCTCCCGCGGCACCTCCAGCAGCACAAACCGCACGGCGCCCTCGGGCAGCCCGTTGACCAGCGTCACGCGATAGCTTTCCTTCAGTGCTGAGCAGGTCATCACCCCGTTTTTCCCTTCCCGCACCCACCCTGCCAATACCCCGTGCAGCGCTTTCAGCCACGGCGCCCGGTCCGCATCGCTGAGCGGCACCCCGGCGTGCATCTTGGCCTTATTCGCCTCCGAGTGGTAGTCATCCCCCTCGGCGAACTCCCACCCGGTCTGTTTCACAAGCTCATTCGCGATCGTCGATTTGCCGCTCGCCGTCACCCCCATGAGCACCGCGATCATTCCAGATCCTTCCTGATATCCGCCAACACCTCCGCCGCAGTCCACTGGTTCCCCGGAAACCACTTCAGGATGCGCCCGTCTGCCCCAATCTCCACCGTTGAAAGCGTGTGCGTCAGCGTCCCGCCCGGTGCCGGCACCGCCCCTACATCGAAAAAGCCAAGCACCGGCTCCAAATTCGCCTGTTTCGGCACTGCGAACGTCCAGTGCGCGAACGTTTCTTGCGTATACCGGCCTGTATATGCACCGCCGTACGATCGCAGCACCGCCGGCGTATCCCGCGCCGGGTCGAACGAGATCGTCAGTAGATGCGTCCGGTCGTACAGAGCGGGCGTCCCCTCCAGTTGTTTGTCTATATCGGCAAAATTGTGGCTCATTCTAGGGCAATAATCCGATAAAGGGCAGTTTGTATACACGAAAGTAACCAGCAGCACCTTGCCCCGCCACTGGCCCAGCCGCACGGTCTTCCCGTCTTGGTCGGTCAAAGCGAAATCCGGCACCGCCTCTCCGGAAACCAGCGGCTTCAGCGTGCTCTGCGCCGGAGGGTCGTGTATCTCCCCGCTCCGGTCCGTCACGCGCACGCCGCCCAGCACCGTGCCCGCGCCACCCACGTCCAGCACGCCGGTCATCTTGTCGCCGCGGTGCAGCTGTTTCAGATCGGCCGGGTTCCTGAGCCGGTACGGCATCGTCATGGCATCCATAAATCCCGGGATCGCCGCCGCATCCAGCTCCACCTCGCCCGACTCCGAGTTGGTCCCCACCACCTTGCCGGAAATCGGATAGTGCCGGCCTGGACCCGCATCTGCCGCGGGCGTTGAACTTTTTCGGCATCCTGCCGATAACAAGAAACACAGCATGGACGCGGCAACGAGAAAACGCGAAGGGTTCACCACGCCTCAAGTCTATATGGGGGTGCCCGGCGCACCCCCAGCCGCATCGCTCGATACACTGAAAGCCGGAATGTGCTTCCCCCCGGAGATCGCCGAAGCCCTCGCCCGCGGCGCAACCATCCTTACCGGCAGCCCGCGCGCAGCCCGCGCCCTTACCCGCGCCCATGCCGAGCACGCCCGCGCGCAGGGTTTTCGCAGCTGGCCGGTGCCGGCCATTTATGACTGGAGCGGGTGGCTCGCAGCCCTGTACTCCCAGCTGCACGAAGAACAGCCGGCCCTGCTTACCCCCTTGCAGGAAGAGCACTTGTGGCAGAGTGTCCAGGCTGAAGACGCCCGCGCTGTGGTTTCGCCCGAGCGCCTAGCCCAACTTGCCCAAGGTGCGTACCGCCTGCTCTCGGACTACACCGCCCACAGCTCCCGGCGCGCTCCCTGGGCCGCCTCACACGAAGACGCCGAACGCTTTCTCGCCTGGGCCGCCGGATTCGACGAGCTGTGCGCCCAGCTCGGAGTCCTGAGCCAATGCCGCCTGGCGGAAAGCTTGACGCGACTCGCAGACCGCGTGGCCGTGTCTCCTGAACTTATCTTGTTGGGGTTTGACCGGCTCACCCCGGCGCAAACCGCCCTGCTTGAAGCCTTCGCCGCAACCGGCACCAGCGTCCGCCACGCCACACCCGCAGCGCCCGCCCCAGAACGAAAGCTGCTCGCTGCCGCCGATGAAGCGGAAGAGCTGCGCGCGTGCGCCGTTTGGGCCCGGCAACAGGTCGAACGCGACCCCGGCCGGCAAGTCGCCATACTGGTTCCCGAGTTGCACAGCGTACGTCCGGCGCTCGACCGCGTCCTCCGCCGCACTCTGCAACCGGAAGCCGCCTGCCGTCCCGCCGGACCCGCGCTCCCTTACGAGTTCTCGCTCGGCGCTCCGCTCGCGACCATTCCCCTGATCGCCTCCGCGCTCTGCCTTCTACGCTGGCTGGACAGACCGTTGCCGGCGGCTGAATTCACCGCCCTGCTGCTCAGCGGCTTTCTCGCGGCTACACCGGAGGAAGCCCTGGCCCTGGCCGAAACCGATGCGAACCTGCGCAAACACGGTCTGCTCAGCGTCGAGCTCAGCCTCCCCGCCTTGCTGCGCCATGCAGAAAAACAGCCGGAGCTCCTCCCGCCGGGAATGATGGGCCGCCTTCGCGCCATTTTGAACCTTTTCCAAAGTTTTGGTAAGCGCAACGCCCCCATCACCCACGCCGAGTGGACCGAGGCCGTTCCCGCGCTGCTGCACACAGCAGGCTGGCCCGGGTTCCGCGAAACTTCGTCGCTCGCCTTTCAAGCCCGCGAACGCTGGGATGCGCTGCTGGTCGAACTCGCCGCGCTCGGCCTTGTCAGTCGGCCCGTGCCGTACGCCCGCTTCGTCCACGAGCTCACGGAAGCGGCTCATTGCGCGCTTTTCGCAGCCGAAAGCCGCAACGCCCCCGTCCAGGTCCTCGGCATCGCCGAAGCCGCGGGCCTCACCTTTGACGCGGTATGGCTCCTGGGCGCGAACGAAGGCCGCTGGCCCAGCGCCGGACGCCTCCATCCGCTGCTGGCCCCAGGCGTCCAGCTCGACGCCGGGATGCCCCACTCCAGCCCCGAAGCCGACCTCGCCCTTGCCGAAATCCAGCTTCGCCGCGTTCTCACGAGCACCCCGGAGGTGGTCGCGAGCTATGCCCGGCAGAGCGCAGGTGCACCAGCCCGGCCTTCTCCGCTGCTGCGCGCGCTTCAACGCGAACCCGAGCCCGCCCACGCTCCGCTGGTTCCGGACCCTTGCGAAACCCGCCGCGAGCCGGACGAAGCCGTCGCTCCGCCCTGGCCAGCACAACGCCCGGCCGGCGGCAGCGAAACCCTCAAGCACCAGGCAGCCTGCGGCTTCCAAGCCTTTGCCGCGAAACGCCTTGGCGCTCAGCCGCTCGACGAGGAAGCCTGGGGCCTCGACGCGGGCGAGCGCGCCACTCTGCTCCACCGCGCGCTCGAGCGCCTCTGGTCCACGGTTCCCGTCGAGGCCGGTTCACCGCAGCTCCACACTCAAGCCGACCTGCTTCATGCGGTACAAACGGGCAGCCTGGACGCGAAACTCCGGAACGCCATACAGCGGGCCTTCACGGGCGCCACCCGCGAGACCGCCGGTGATCGCTGGCGCACTGCCTACCTCGAGCTCGAACAGCAGCGGCTCCACACCCGCCTGCGCCGATGGCTCACCGAGGAAGCAAAGAGGCCGCCCTTCGCCGTCGCCGCCCTGGAGCAAAGGCTCGAAAATATTCAAGTCGGGCCGCTCCGGCTCAATCTTCGCGTGGATCGGGTGGATCGCTTGGAAAACGGCCAGCAACTCCTGCTCGATTACAAAACCGCCGACCGCGTCCACCCCGGACTGTGGACCGGCGAGCGCCCGGACGAGCCGCAGCTACCCATCTATGCCCAATTTGGCGGAATCGAGCAACTTGCCGGGGTCGCTTTCGCGCAGATTCGCCCGGGCAAGGGCAAAACCAAACTTCACGCCCTTGTAGAAGACGAGGCAGCCGGGGTCGAGCCAAAGCGAAACCGGACCTCTTTTACCGCTGAGCTCCGCGACGAGTGGACAGCCGCGCTGCTGGCTCTCGCAAGCCGATTTGCAGACGGGGACGCCCCGGTGAACCCAAAATACGGCGGCCAAACCTGCCGCTTGTGCGGCCGCCACGGCATTTGCCGCGTGCGCTCGCAAGCCGGAGCTCCCGAGTTCGGAGAGGAGGACGAAGATGCCTGAGCCGCAGCTCCTTCTTTTCCCTACAGAAACCCACGCGCCCTCGCCGCAGGAGCCCGAAGACAGCCTGGCTCGCGCGGCCGCGATCGATCCGGCGCGCTCCATTCTCGTCCAGGCCCCGGCTGGCGCAGGCAAAACCGGCCTGCTCACCCAGCGCTTTCTCGCCCTGCTCGCGGAGGTGGAAGAGCCCGAGCAAATCCTCGCGATCACCTTTACCCGCGCCGCCACCGCGGAGATGCGCTCCCGTATTCTCGACGCGCTGGAGGCCGCCCAGCATCCGCCCACGCCGGGCGAGGCCGGAGAGCTTGCGCTCGCCAGGGCCGCGCTCGCCAACGCCAATCGCCGGGGCTGGCGGCTGCTCGAGCAGCCCCACCGCCTCGACGTGCAAACCATCGACTCGCTCTGCCTCCGGCTCGCCCACGGCCAGCCCTTGCTCGCGCGCCTGGGCGGCGCGCTTGCGCCGTCAGAGGACGCCGAAGCCCTGTACGCGGCAGCCGCCCGGCGCACCACCGCTTTGCTCGACCACAACCGCGACCCCGAGCTCGCAGCCTCCCTCCGCGCCTTGCTGCTGCGCCGCGATAACAATCTCCACGAGGTGGAACAGCTCATCGCGGCCATGCTCGCCCGCCGGGACGCGTGGCTTCCCGTTCTGCCTCTCGGCTTTACCGATGAGGTTGACTGGAGCGCAGTCCGGGCGGGGCTGGAAGAGCCATTCGCCCGCGAAAACCGCCGCGTCCTTTCCGCGCTCGACGCCGCGCTCGAAGAGCACCCGGAGCTCGCGCGGGAGCTCCTCGAGCTTGCCCGGTACGCCGCCGCCCAAGCCAGCGAACCGGCTGCCCACGCCCCCGACCTGCGTCTCCTGAGTGTATGCGAAAGCCTGCCATTGCCGGGCGCGCCGCACTGGCAGGCCCTGGCCCACCTGCTGCTCACCAGGGAAAACGGCTGGAGAAAAACCTGGACCGCCGCCCACGGCTTTCCCCCCACCGGCACAGGCCCCGGTAAAGACCTGCGGAAGTCCTCCAAAGAACGCATGGAGCGTTGCCGCGATGCGCTCACGCAACACCCCACGCTCCACGGGCTCTTGTGCCAACTGCGCGCCCTGCCGCCGCTCGGCTACTCCGACGACCAGTGGCAAACCCTGCTCGCCGTTTTCCGCGTCCTCCGCCGCGCCGCCGCCGAGCTTCGCCTGGTTTTTGCCGAAACCGACTCGGTCGACTTCGTCGAGATCGCCCAGGCAGCCCAGTCCGTCATGGAAGACCAGTCCACCCTGCGCGGCCTGCTCGAAAGCGAACGAAAACAGCACCTGCTCATCGACGAGTTCCAGGACACTTCGCGCACCCAATACCGGCTCGTCGCCCAGCTGCTGCGCGAGTGGGCCCCCGGCGACGGCCGCACCGCCTTTGTCGTCGGCGACCCGCTCCAATCCATCTACGGCTTTCGCGAGGCCGAAGTCGCCTTGTTTCACGAAACCCGCGAGCGCGGACTTCCCTGCGGCGATGGCCGCCACCCCTGCCACCCGCTCCAGCTCACGCATAACTTCCGCTCCCACTCTGAGCTGGTGCACGAACTGAATCGGCGCTTTCAAACCATGTTCACCCCCGGCCCGGACGCGGAGGACACGTTTGTTCCCGCGAGCGCCTGGCCGCAATCGCAGCCCGAGCCCTCCTTCCAGCTCCATACCCAGTTTCTCAACGCCGAAACAGCCGACCCCGCCGAAGCCGCACAGGAAGAAGCCGCGGAGGTTGTGCGCGTGCTCCAAACCGAGCTCCCCCGCATCGCCGCCGCCCAGGCCCGCGGCGACAAGGAATACCGCGTCGCGGTGCTGGTCAGCTCCCGCTCGCACCTCGCCGCGATCCTTCCCGCTTTGCGCGAGGCCGGGGTTCCCTATCGCGCCGTCGACCTTGAACCGCTTTCCGATCGCCCCGAAGTTCACGATCTGCTCATGCTTCTGCGGGCGCTGCTCCACCCGGCGGATCGCCTCGCCTGGCTCACAGTTCTTCGCGCGCCCTGGTGCGGCCTGGGCCTGCGCGATCTCCATACTCTCGCGGGTGCCGATGACCCTGAGCTGCTGCGCCGCCCGCTGCCTTCGCTCATCCCTGGGCGCGCGCCGCTGCTCTCCCCTGACGGCCAGGCCAGGGTTTCGCGCGTCTGGCGTGCTCTCAGCGAGGCCATTCGCACGCGTTACACCGAGGACAACAACCTGTCCCTCGCATCCTGGTTCGAGCGCGCCTGGATGGCTCTCGGCGGCCATGCCTGCCTCAACGCGACCGCCCGCGAAAACGCCGAAGCCTTTCTGCGCCTGCTCGACACGCTTCAGCCCAGCGCAGTCGAGGTGCTGGGCGGCGGCTTCGCGCTGCGGCTTGCCAAGCTCTGCGCCGCCCCCAATACCGAGGTCAGCGAGCGCTTCGGTATCCAGCTCATGACGATTCACAAAGCCAAAGGCCTGGGCTTTGAAGTGGTCCTGCTGCCCGGCCTCCATCGCAGACCCCGGGGCGCAAGCACCGAGCTGGTCGCCATGCTCCAGCGCGCCCGCCCCCGGCAAGAAGAGCAGCCCCTCGCCGATGAGCCGGAGGAGATTGCAGGCAGGAACGACTTGAACGACGAGCTGCTTCTTGCCCCGGTCGGCAGCCGCGAGGACGGGGAAACCGAC